>NZ_BCBG01000033.1:0-60771 GCF_001320485.1 Pseudomonas sp. NBRC 111130 | reverse complement strand
GATGTCGCCATCGAGGGGCCGCTGGAGCGCGACGAAGCCTATCGGACTTCACCGGCGTTCATCGCCCAATGTGCCCACCTGTCCCGGCTGCTGGCCCAGGCCAACAGCGAGCATGCCTGAGAACCACGCCATGAACAGACTACCCGCTCCCTGGCTACGCCACCCCGGCGTACTACGCATCGTTTCACCCTTGCTGGTCGGCGCCGTGCTGCTGAGCCTCTGGCAACTGGCATGCATGGCCTGGCAGGTACCGGCCTACCTGGTGCCTTCCCCGGCGGACATCGGCCGCACCCTGGTCAGCGACGGCCCGCTGTTGCTGGGCGCGCTGTGGATGACCTTGAAGATCACCTTCCTGTCGTTCGCCCTCGCCGTGGTCATCGGCACCCTGGCGGCATTCCTGTTCGTGCAGAGCCGCCTGGTCGAAGCCAGCCTGTTCCCCTACGCCATCCTGCTGCAGGTGACGCCAGTGGTAGCCATTGCGCCGTTGATCATCATCTGGTGCAGCGACACGACACTGGCGCTGGTGATCTGCGCCACCCTGGTGGCGGTGTTTCCGATCATTGCCAATACCGTGCTGGGGCTGCGCAGCGTCAACCCCGGGCTGCTCAACCTGTTCCGCCTCAACCGCGCCAGCCGCTGGCAGGTGCTGCTGCGCCTGCGCATTCCCAGCGCCCTGCCGTGTTTCTTCGCCGGCCTGCGGATTGCCAGCGGCCTGGCCCTGATCGGCGCGGTGGTCGCCGAGTTCGTAGCCGGCACGGGCGGCAGTGGCGCGGGGCTGGCGTACCAGATCCTGCAAGCGGGCTTTCAGCTCAACATCCCGCGGTTGTTCGCCGCCCTGGTGCTGATCGCCCTGACCGGCGTCGCGCTGTTCAGCCTGATGGCCCTGCTGGCTCGCCTGAGCCTGCGCCACTGGCACGAAAGTGAACTGGGTTAAGCCCATGGAGAACCCGATGAAGCATCCAGACAGCTGGCTGATCCGTAACGCCAGCGCCATTCTCACCGGCCTGCGTGGCGCCGCAGCGCGGCATGCCGGGCCCGATATACGCATCACCGAAGGGCGCATTGCGGCCCTAGGCGCCTTGCAACCACAACCCGGCGAGCACGTGCTCGATGCGACCGACTGCGTCGTCTACCCGGGCTGGGTGAACACCCATCACCACCTGTTCCAGTCGCTGCTCAAGGGCATCCCGGCAGGCATTGATCAGAACCTCGGCGCCTGGCTGGGCGCTGTGCCTTATCGTTACCGCGGGCTGTTCGACGAGCACAGCTTGCGCCTGGCCGCGCGCATCGGCCTGGTGGAATTGGCCCGCTCCGGCTGCAGCACGGTCGCCGACCATCATTACCTGTACCTGCCGGGCATGGCGTTCGATAGCGCACAGATCCTGTTCGAGGAAGCCCAGCGGCTGGGCCTGCGCTTCGTGCTGTGTCGCGGCGGCGCGACCCAGGTGCGCCAGGCCGAGGGGCCGACGAGCGCAGGGCCGGAAACCCTTGAGCAATACCTGGACGACGTCGAACGCCTGGTCCGCACCTACCACGACAGCGCTGCCGATGCGTGGCGCCGCGTGGTGATGGCGCCGACCAGTCCGCCCTATTCGATGCCACCCGAACACCTGCGTGAAACGGCCCGCACCGCTCGCAAGCTGGGCATCCGCCTGCACAGCCATCTGAGCGAAACGGTGGAGTACCAGAACGAAGTCCAGCGCCGTCATCGATGCTCGCCCGTGGCCTTCTGCGCCGAACACGAGTGGCTTGGGAGCGACGTCTGGTTCGCTCACCTGGTCAAGCTCGGTAGCGAGGAGATCCAGCTGCTGGGCGCAACCGGCACCGGTATCGCCCACTGCCCGCAGAGCAATGCCCGGTTGGGCAGTGGCATCGCCGATATCGTCGCCCTGGAAGCGGCCGGCGTACCGATTTCGATGGGTGTGGACGGGGCGGCATCCAACGAAGCCTGTGACATGATCAGCGAAACCCATGCCGCCTGGTTGATGCAGCGCGCCAAGGGTGGCGAGCGGGCCTTGCCCGGCTACGCCGGTGGCACAGGCGAAGGCGGCGCGCAGTCTGCCAGCGTTGAAGACGTGGTGCGCTGGGGCACGGCTGGCGGGGCCCAGGTGCTGGGGCTCGAAGCGGTGGGTACCGTGCAGGTCGGCATGGCGGCCGACCTGGCGCTCTACCGGCTCGACCAGCCCCGCTACTTTGGTTTGCATGACTTGGGGATCGCGCCAGTGGTGGGTGGCGGGCGGCCGACCTTGCGTGCATTGCTGGTAGGCGGCCAGTTGCGGGTAGAAAACGACACGCTGCCCGGCATCGACCTCGCCGAACTGGGCCACCAGGCCCGCGAAGCCGTGGTTCGCCTGCAACGGGCGGCGGGGGTAAGGGCATGAGCTGGGTTCCCCTGCAGGTGCGCGCCCTGCGCCTGGAAGCCGAAGATGTGCTGGGTATCGAGCTGGGCGTTGCCGGTGGCGGTCCGCTGCCCTTCAGCTGGGCTGCTGGCGCCCACGTCGATCTGCGCTTGGGCAACGGCCTGGTCCGCCAGTATTCGGTGATCAGCCTGCCCGAGGACGGCCACCTGAACCTGGCGATCAAACGAGAACCCGCTTCGCGGGGCGGTTCGCAATGGCTGCATGAGCAGCTGCGCCTGGGCGCCTGCGTCGAAGTCGGCAAGCCGCGCAACCTGTTTGCCCTGCAGCCAGGCAGCGGCCCGGTGACGTTACTGGCCGCCGGCATCGGCATTACGCCGTTGTTGCCGATGTACCGGCAATGCCAGCAACAGGGCCGTGCGGTGCGCCTGCTGTATTTCACCCGCCACTTGCACAACGCACCGCTTGTCCCGCGTCAAGGGCCGCAACTTGAAGTGATCCCGGGCCTGCGCGCTGCCCAGATCCTGGCTTACCTGGCTGAGCACCTGCCCGCCTGGCAGCCTGGTGCCAGCGTGTATTGCTGTGGGCCAGCCGGCTTCATGACCGGTGTCGAACAGACCGCCCTGGCCCTCGGCTGGCCTGCCACAGCACTGCACCGCGAGCACTTCAGGCCTGTCGAAGTGCCAGTCCAGGCCGCTGGCGACTGTGTTCTGGTGCTGCAGCGCAGTGGCCTTGAGGTTCAGCTTCGCGCCGCCGAAAGCCTGGTGCAGGCTGCCGCGCGAGCCGGGGTGGAGCTGCCTGTTTCCTGCGGCATGGGCATCTGCGGTGCCTGCGTGTGCCAGGTCGTCGAGGGTGAGCCGTTGCACCGCGACGACTGCCTGAGCGAGGCCCAGCGCAGCAGCGGCGAATGGATCGCACCCTGCGTCTCGGGGGCTCGCAGCGCTCGCCTGGTGCTGGACGCCTGAACCCGCGCAAATGCGCTGATGGCCCGTGCACAGCACGCGAGTCCCTTGTGGGAGCACTTTTTACGAAAGGGCCGCCAACACTGCATTCACCATGCTGCTGAAAGTAGCCGGAGAGTCCACGACCCGCGCAGGGGCTTTCACTTGCTCGTCGGCTCGCGTGCCGCGTCGGGCCTGATCGGCAGTGGCCGACAGCTTGACGATGACCACTTCGCGGCGGGGGTTGATGTAGATTTTCTGCCCGAAGCGCCCGCTCGCCTCGACCGAACCATCGCCATCGTTTTTCTGGAACCAGTAATTGCGGTAGCCGTAGCCAGGGCGGACCGGGCCGAGGTTGCCTTGGGCAAAGACTGCCGGGTCTGCGGGCTGGAAGGTGCTGTGCACCGCCTGGTTGAAGCTGTCGCCCTTGGCCTCGCGGGCCAGTTCGCGGCGCACCAGTTCGGCGAAGCGAGCGGTGTCGCGCAGGTTGCAACTGATGCCGCCACTGGCCATCTCGGTGCCCAGCGGGTCGACCTGCACGTAGGCATCGTCCTCGGCGAAACGTGACCACAAGCGCTGCTCGACCAGTTGCGCCCAGTTCAGCCCGGTAATGCGCCGCAATGCCCAGGCCAGCGCTTCCGGCGAGCCGTTCTGGTAGAAGAACGGTGCGTGGCTGCCCGGGTTCGGCGCCTGCTGCACCTGCTGGAGGAAGCTGTAGATATCCCCGGGCATGCCCTCACCCCGTGGTATCAGCCCGGTGGCGGCAAACAGGCCGAGGTCCGGCGGCATCTGTGCTGGGTATTGCACTGCCACCTGCATGTCGAGGTTGGCCTGCACGGTCGCCTCGCCAAACGGCGTGCCGCTCAGTTCCGGCACGTAATGCGCCAGCGTGCGCTGCGGGTCCAGCGCCCCCTCGGCGATCAGCTGGGCAGCAATAAGGCCGGTGACCGACTTGGTCATCGAGGCCCAGATATGCGGCTGGCCAGGATGGAAACCTTCTAGATAGCGCTCGTACACCACCTTGCCGCGGTGCAGCACGATCAGCCCGTCGGTGTTGGTCTGCTGCAGGTAATCGGCCAGCGTCAGCGCTTGCTCGCCAGCACCGAAGGTAACCTGGTCGAGCGCCGCCCCGCTGCCTTCGGTCAAGACCAGCGGTTTAGCCGCACGGCCGATGGCACGGGTCGGCGACACCTCGCGGGCATGGCGCATCGACCAGCGCAAGTAGGGTGGCTGAAAGGCATTGGCCTGGGTCACACGCGACTCCGGCGCTGGAGGAAAGCCTTGCATCACCCCCTGCCCGGGTGGTGCCGCCACGGCCAGGGCTGGAGCCAACGCCCCTGCCAGCATCAGGGCAAGGCCGGGCAGGTTGGGTGTTGGGTGCTGCAGAGTGCGCTTGGTCATGGTCCTGCTCCTTGGTTGCATCAGAAATTGGCGCCGACGCTGAACGCCACATAGTCACGGTCGCCGCGGGTGCCGTAATCGCCATCGAGGTAGTCGGTATAGGCAAGGCTTGCCCAGTACTGGCTGGCCAGGCTGACGTCCACGCCCAGGCTGATGGAACGCGAGCCTTCATTGAAAGCCGAGCCGTCTGCGGGTGAGTAACCCTTGACGTCATGGGCCCAGCCGAGGTTCGGGCGAATATCGAGGCCCGGAACAAGGGTCGGGTAGCTCCAGGTTGCACGCAGCCGGTAACCCCACGAAAAGGGCGTCACGAAGCCTTCGCCATTGCAGTCACCCGGGCTTTTCGAGATCGCCTGGCACAGGCTGTTGTCAGCCAGTTCACCGTTGCCGTAGGCACCGGAGCGACCGTAGCGCGGGCCGAAGCGCCCCTCCAGCCCGCCGACATAGGTAGCCCCTGCCTCGCCCATCAGCACCAACTGGTTGGCGCCCATGACCTGGCTGAACGTTTGCACTGCCGACACCTGGGCCTGGGTCACCTCCTTGCGCCGGTAGCCGTCGAATGGGGTGTTGTCGGTCGCCGGGCGCAGGCCATCGGCGTTCAGCGGGCTGCGTCCGGGCGCATTGAGCAACGATTGCAATATATCGTTGCCGTTGAGTTGCACCGGCATGTTCGGGCGGTAGCTCAGCTCACCTTGCACCGCGGTACCGTTACGCAAGGTGGTGGCGAAGGTCACCCCGTACATGCGGATATCTTCGGGGTATTGCGCCCGGTACTGCGATGTCCCCATGCGCAGTGCACCGGCAAGGGTCTGCCCGTTGCTGGACGCCAGAAAGGCGCCGCAGTTGGCCAGCGCCACGCCGACGTTGCCGCACAGCTGCCTGGCGAAGCTGGTATTGGCGTAGTAGCGGCTGCTGACGGTACCCACGTAGGGGAAGCGGCTGTGGTAGTTGGCGGCGAACACGCCGAATTCGGTATCGAGCGGTTCGACGTACCAATGCATCGACAAGCCCCATTGGCCACCGTTGCGCGCATCCTGGTCCGCACCCCGGGGCACGCGCACGCCCTCCTCCGTCAACATCACATCGAATGGCGCCAGGGCCTGCGCAACGGCCGGGTTGGTCACCATCTGCCCGCCGACATCGAGGCCCGTGCAGCCCTCAGGCATGAAGTCGTTGCCGGAGAAGAATGTTGCGCAGTTGTCCAGCCGGGTCTGCTCCCAGTCCAGCTGATAGAACGCGTCGAACGACAACGCCTGGTTGAGGTTCTGTGTCACATACAGCAGGTTGACCGGCGCCAGGGCGTCTTTCACCTCCGAACCGGGACGCCGCAGCGCCGCCTGGTTGAACGGGTTGACGACGTTCAGCCCACCCTGGATGAACAGGCTTTCGCCCCAATTGACCACCTGCTTGCCCAGGCGCAGCGAACCGGGCTCACCGTCGATATCGTAGAGGGCATAGGCAAAGGCATCGAGCAGCTCGGCGCCAGCCGTTTTCGCCGATACCTGACGGTTGTGGTCATCGATATCGACTGCCCGCTGATGATGGTCGCGCTGCGCGGTGTCATACCAGTAAGTGCCACGCAGGAACACGCCGACGTTGTCGCGGCGCAGCTCCAGGTCATGGGTGCCCTTGAACACCGCCGAAAACACGTCGCCTGCGCGGTAGTTGCGCCGCCCATCGTTGCCGTTGGCCGCCTGCAACTGCTGTTTGTCGGGGTTGGCGGTGCTCACGGCGGTACCGAACGACAGGGCCGAGTCGAAACGACCCTGCAACGGCCCAACATCGAACTGCACGCCCGCAACGGGGGTGGCAAGCAGGCAGCACGCAGCCGCCAGCGGCGCACGGCGCCGGCAGAAAAGAAAGGTTGCGCTCACTCTTAACCTCTTTTGGTTTTATTAGAGAGGGAAATGATGGGTTCAGCGCGGACGCGCCGGCCGCCCAGGCCGGCGGTGTCGGTGACGAGGAGTATCAGGCAGGTTCGCCGCCCCTCACAAATAGCGTCTTCAGATCAACGCCATGCCGATTCGTTATGGCGCGGGGTTGCGCCGTCAAACCGGCAGCAAGCGCTCATAGGCGCTGCGCAGCTTGGCCGGAATGGCAACCGGGCGGCTGCTGCTGCGGTCGACGAACACATGGATGAATCGGCCGGCCGCGCACGCTTCAGGTTCGCCCTCGACGAACACGGCCAGGGCGTATTGCACCGAACTGTTGCCCAGCCGCTCCACGGCAATGCCCACCTCGATGCGTTGCGGGAAGGCCACGGCGGCGAAATAGTCGCAGGCAGACCCTGCCACGTAGGCCACTACCGGGTCGCGGTGGACATCCAGGCCGGCATGCTCGATCAACCAGGTATTCACGGCGCTGTCGAAAAAACCGTAATAGACAACATTGTTCACATGCCCATACAGGTCGTTGTCGTGCCAGCGCGTGGTGATCGTCTGGAAGTGGCGGTAGGCGCCGCGCAGCGGGCGCTCCCTGGCCATTCAGAACGCCGCCTGGTAGAGGGCCAGCGCATCGGCGAGGCTCACCTTGCGCGGGTTGTTGACCAGCAACCGTTGCTGTTGCAGGGCGTCCTCGGCCAACAGCGGCAGGCTGTTGCGCGGCACGCCAACATCACGCAACCGGTTGGGCAGGCCGCAGCGTGGTGCCAGCTGTTCCAGCTCATCGATGAATTGGCTGCACAGCTGATGGGGGTCGCCAGGCACCAGGCGCTCGCCCAGCAGGGCTGGCGCCAGCGCCGCATAATCGGCAAAGGCTTCGCGCCGGTTGAAACGCATCACATGGGGAAGCACCAAGGCGTTGGCCAGCCCGTGCGGCACGTGGTAGCGCGCCCCCAACGGGTAGGCCAGCGCGTGCACTGCCGCCACCGGCGCGTTGGCGAAAGCCTGCCCGGCCAGGCAGGCACCGAGCAACATGGCCTGGCGCGCCGCCAGGTTGCCACCGTTGTGCACCGCCTGGTCAAGGTTGCCGGCCAGCAGCGTCAACGCTTCGCGGGCCAACAGGCTCGATAGCGGGTTGCGTTTGAACTTGCTGGTGGTGGCCTCGATGGCATGGACCATGGCATCGATACCGGTGGCCGCCGTGATTGCCGGTGGCAGGCCCAAGGTCCGCTCGGCGTCGAGCAGTGCCAGGTCGGGCAACAGCAGCGGGGAGATCACCGCCATCTTGGCCGCCTCGCCCGTGGTGATCACCGCGACCGGGGTGACCTCCGAGCCGGTCCCGGCGGTGGTCGGCACCTGGATCAGCGGCAGGCGCTGGCCCCTGGCCTGGTCGATGCCGTAGACCGCCTCCAGCGGTTGGTCACAGCCCGGGTGTGCCAGCAGCGCCACCAGCTTGGCAACGTCCATCGAGCTGCCACCACCGAAACCGACAATCAATTCCGCACCGATATAGCGCGCCCGCCCGACCGCGGCGAGCACGCAGGCGTGGCTGGGGTCGGCGCTGACTTCGCTGAAAATCGCCACGCTCAGGTGCGCCTGGGTAAAGCCTGGCAACACATCATCGAGCATGCCCAGGTTGACAATGCCCGGGTCGGTTACGATCAGCACGCGGCGCACGCCGCGTTGCCGGCACAGCTGCGCCAGGCGGCCGACGGCGCCGGTTTCGCACAACAGTTGGGGGGTGGTGGCAAAACTGAATGGCTGCATGGGGGTGTTCCTCTTGTTCTTGTGAGTGAACAACGGCGCAAGGTCAGAACGCGAAGTGCGCCTGATCAAGGCTCATCAGGCACTGCGCGCCGCCGCGCAACGCCTCGCAGTGGGCAGTGGCGCGCGGCAGCACCCGCCGCCAGTAGAACACCGCGGCCTGTATCTTCGCCTGGTAGAAGGCACTTTCCTGGCTGCCGGCGGCCAATGCCGCACTGGCGGTTTCGGCAGCCCGCAGCCACAGGGCGGCCAGCACCACGTAACCCGAGTAAGCGAGAAAATCCACCGACACCGCGCCGATCTCCTGCGGGTCACAGCGGCAGGCGTCTATGATTTCGGCGCTGAGGTTTCGCCATTCCTGCAGGCGCTGGGCAACTGCCTGGGCCATCCCGGCCAGCGCCTCGGCGCGGCAGTTGCGGGTCGCATCGAGCAGCTCATCGATCAGCAGGCGCAACTGCTCGCCGCCATCGCCAAGCAGCTTGCGGCGAATCAGGTCCAGTGCCTGGATACCGTTGGTGCCCTCGTACAGCTGGGTGATACGGCTGTCGCGCATCAGCTGCTCCATGCCCCATTCGCGGATGTAGCCATGCCCGCCGTAGAGCTGTACACCCAGGCTGGCGGCTTCCTGCCCCACATCGGTGAGAAACGCCTTGACGATGGGGATCAGCAAAGCCGCCCTGCGCCCGGCAGACGCCCGCGCCTCAGGCTGCGCGGCGCCGTGCTCCAGGTCCAGTGCCTGGGCGGCAAAAGCCGCCAGCATCCGGCAGCCCTCGCTGAGGGTCTTCTGGGTCAGCAACATACGCCGCACATCCGGGTGACAGATGATCGGGTCGGCCGCGCACTCGGGCGCCACCGGCCCGGCCAGGCTGCGCGACTGCAGGCGCTCGCGAGCATAGGCCAGGCCACCCTGGAACGCCGCCTCGGCAATGCCCAGCCCCTGCAAGCCGACCTGGAAGCGTGCATCGTTCATCATGGTGAACATGCAGGCCAGGCCCTGGTTGGCCTCCCCCACCAGCCAGCCGCGGGCGCCGTCGAAGTTCATCACGCAGGTCGCCGCCCCCTTGATACCCATCTTGTGCTCCAGCGCGCCGCAGGCGACTGCGTTGCGCGGCCCCAGGCCACCGTCATCGCTACATTCGAACTTGGGCACCAGGAACAGGCTGATGCCACGCACCCCGGCCGGCGCATCCGGCAGGCGCGCCAGCACCAGATGGACGATGTTATCGGTCAGGTCCTGCTCGCCGCCGCTGATGAAGATCTTGCTGCCGCTGATGTGGTAGCTGCCATCGCCCTGCGGCTCGGCGCGGGTGCGCAGCAGCGCAAGGTCGGTGCCGGCCTGGGGCTCGGTCAGGCACATGGTGCCGGCCCATTCGCCGCTGACCAGCTTGCTCAGGTAGTCACGCTTGAGCACCGTGCTGCCATGCCGGTGCAAGGCCAGCACGGTGCCCTCGGTCAGGCCGGAATAAATACGGAACGACAGCGACGCGCCCATCAGCATTTCGTGAAAGCAGGCCGCGACCATTTGCGGCAGGCCCTGGCCATCGTGCTCCACTGGGCCGGTCATGCCAGCCCAACCCTGCTCCACATAATGCCGGTAGGCCTCGGGGAAGCCATCGGGCGTGCGCACGCCGCCTTGCTCCAGGCGGCAGCCTTGTTCATCACCTTGGCGATTGAGCGGAGCAACCACCTCGCCGGCAAAACGGGCACCTTGTTCAAGGATGCCATCGATGGTTTCGCGGTCCAGTTCATTGCCCAGGCGAGCACAATGCGCCGTCACATCGAACACTTCGTGCAGCACGAAGTGCATGTCACGCAGGGGGGCTCGGTAGTTCATGCGCGGCCCTCACGTACGTCCGCCAGCTGTTTGCCAGCCGCCACCAGATGCATCAGCAACCCGGCTGGCCGCCAGTGTTCGCCGAACAGCCCTTGCAGGCGTTCGAGCCGCGCCAGCACCAGGCTCAAGCCCTGCTGGTCGGCCCAGCGCATCGGCCCGCCGACGGCGGCCGGGAAGCCATAGCCGTGCAGGTAGACCCGGTCGATGTCGGCGCTGCTGCTGGCTACAGACGCCTCGAGAATCCTGGCGCCCTCGTTGACCAACGCCAGCAGGCAGCGCTCGCGGATTTCGTCGTCGTCGATCTGGCGCTGGTGCATGCCCAGGTCCTGGGCGACCTTGCGCACCAACGAATCGACCGCGGGGTCATGCTCGGCATCGCGGCTACCCGGGGCGTAACGGTAGTAGCCCTGGCCGCTTTTCTGCCCGAACCGCCCTTGCGCGCACAGGGCGTTGTCGACCTGGGCCAGCGGTGCCTCCATGCCCTTGCCGGCCAGCTGGCGCGCTCGCCACTCCAGGTCGATGCCGATCACGTCATACATGCGAAACGGGCCCATGGCCATGCCGAACGCCTGCAGTGCCTCATCCACCTGCCGTGGCGTTGCGCCTTCGAGCAGCAGCTTGCGCGCCTCGGCCACGTAGCTGGCGAGCATGCGGTTGCCAATGAAGCCTGGGCAATTGCCGGCCACCACCACTTCCTTGCCCATGCGCTGGCCGAGGGCCTGCGCGGCATCGAGCACGGCAGGCGAGGTACGCTCGCCGCGCACGACTTCCAGCAACTTCATGACATGGGCCGGGCTGAAGAAATGCAGCCCCAGCACCTGCTCTGGCCGACGGGTCACCGCAGCGATGGCGTCGATGTCCAGGGCCGAGGTGTTGCTGGCCAGGATGGCGTCGGCCTTGAGCGTCCGGTCCAGCGTACGGAAGATCTCCTGCTTGAGCGCCAGGTTCTCGTACACCGCTTCGATCACCAGGTCCGCCTGCGCGAGGTCGTCAAAGGCGCTGACCTGGCGTACCCGCGCCAGGCAGGCATCGGCCTCGGCCTGGTCGATACGCCCCTTGGCCACCTGCTGGGCCCAGGTCTGCGCGAGCATTGCCAGGCCGGCTTGGGTGGCGCTGGGGTCGTTATCCAGCCACAACACCGCAAGGCCTGCTCGGGCCAGGCTGATGACGATACCGCGGCCCATGGTGCCGGCGCCGATCACCGCCGCCTGCTGAAGGGTGTAGGGAGTACTCACGGGTGACGCTCCTGATGGAGGTTGAGAAGGCATTTGCCTCACCCTAGTCAGGCGCCTACTATTTTTGAAATTTTCATTTTCCATCCCATGTATTTTTCGCATGAATATCGCCAACTTCGATCTCAACCTGCTGCGCGTGCTGGACATGCTGCTGCGTGAACAGAACGTATCGCGTGCTGCCGAGCGCCTGGCGCTGACCCAGCCAACCGTGAGCAATGCCCTGGCGCGCCTGCGCGACCTGCTGGGCGACCCCCTGCTGGTGCGCGTCGGCCGGCACATGCGCCCCACGCCACGGGCCTTGGCCCTGGAAGGCCCGATCCGCGCGGCCCTGCAACAGATCGAGCAGACCCTCGGCGCCGGTGACAGCTTCGATCCACGGCTCAGCCACCGGCAGTTGCGTATCGCCCTCACCGACTTTGCCGAGCAGCTGTGCATGCCCGGCCTGCTGGCCAGCTTGCAAACCCAGGCGCCCCATTTGCGCGTGGACGTGCAGCACCTGGCCCCCAACCTGCCGGCCGAAGCACTCGACCGTGGCGAGCTCGACCTGGTGCTGGGGCGCTTCGATGAGGTGCCCGCCCGTTACGAGCGGCGCCATTGGCGCAGCGAGACCCTGCACGTGGCCGTGCGCCAGGGGCACCCCGACGTGGACGGCGCGCTCGACCTGCAGGCCTTCCTGGCGCTGCGCCACCTGTGGGTGCACGGAGGCCAGACCCGTGGCATGGTCGATCAATGGCTGGCCGAACAGGGCCTGGCCCGGCGCATCGCCTACACCACGCCCAATTACCTGCAAGCGGCGCACCTGGCCGCAAGCTCCGACCTTTGCGTGGTGCTGCCCACCGCCCTGGCGCGGCATTTCGCCCGGCTGCTGCCCTTGCAGGTATTCGACCTGCCCTTTGCCCTGCAGCCGTTCCAGCTGGAGCTGGTGTACCTTGCCCATCGCCAGCACGACCCGGCCCTGGCCTGGCTGGTGGCGCGCATCATGGAGGTTGGCGCCGGCTGAGCCATCGCATGGCGGCATGGGTAGCCATGCAAGAGTGGTATTGGTTGGTTGGCAAGCTCTGTCCTTAGAGTGATCGCCCTCGCAACCACAAGGACCCCGCCCATGCGCCTACGATCACTGCCCTGCCTGCTGGCCCTGGCCCTGCCCTTGGCGGCGCTGGCCGAGGGGCCAGCCAAAGACGCCACCGAACTCACCCGCCAGAGCAATCAGCAATGGCTGCAGCACTTGCCCTTCGCCGACCGCAGCGACTTCGACAATGCCCGCCGGGGCCTGCTCGAAGCTGTCGACCAGCCCGTGGTCAATGCCGATGGCAAGGCCGTCTGGGACCTGCAGCGCTACGCCTTCCTCAACGGCGAGGCACCGGCCACCGTCAACCCCAGCCTGTGGCGCATCGCCCAGCTCAATAGCATTGCCGGTCTGTTCAAGGTCACCGACCGCATCTACCAGGTGCGTGGCCTGGACCTGGCCAACATGACCCTGATCGAAGGTGAGCATGGCCTGATCGTGATGGACCCGCTGCTGTCGGTGGAAACCGCCAGGGCCGGTTTGGCGATGTACTTCCGCCATCGCCCGCAACGGCCGGTGGTTGCGGTGATCTATACCCACCCGCACGTCGACCACTTCGGCGGTGTGCGCGGGGTGATCGACGAGGCGCAGGTCAAAGCCGGCGAGGTGCAGGTGATTGCCCCGCAGGGGTTCTTCGAACATGCCATCAGCGAAAACGTCCTGGCTGGGCCTGCCATGAAGCGCCGCGCCCAGTACATGTATGGCGCACCGCTGCCACGCGGGCCACGCGGCCAGGTGGATGCCGGGCTGGGCAAGGGGGTACCGGCCAACGCGACGGTCAGCCTGATTGCCCCGACCCGGCTGATCGAGCAGCCTTTCGAGACCCTGCGCATCGACGGGGTCGATATCGAATTCCAGCTCACCCCGGGTACCGAAGCGCCCGCCGAGATGAACCTGTGGTTGCCCCAGTTCAAGGCCCTGTGCATGGCCGAGAACGCCTCACACGTGCAGCACAACGTGCTGACCTTGCGCGGCGCCCAGGTGCGCGATGCCAAGGTGTGGGCGCACTACCTGGACCAGTCGCTGTTGCGCTATGGCGAGCAGGCCGAGGTGGTGTTCGCACAGCACCACTGGCCGACCTGGGGTGGCGCCGCGATCCGCGAATACCTGGCCGATCAACGTGACATGTACGCGTTCATCGACAGCCAGACCTTGCGCCTGATCAACCGTGGCCTTGGCCCCACGGAGATTGCCGCAGAACTGACCAGCTTGCCGCCACGGCTGGCCAGCAAATGGTACAGCCGCGACTACTATGGCTCGCTCAGCCACAATGTGCGGGCGGTGTATCAGCGCTACATGGGCTTCTATGACGGCAACCCGGCGACCCTCAACCCGCTGCCGCCGAGCGACGCCGGTGCCCGCTACGTCAAGGCCCTGGGCGGTGCCGAGCGGGTGCTGACCCTGGCGCGTGAGGCCTACGACGCCGGCGACTACCGCTGGGTGGCAGAGCTCACCCGCCACCTGGTGTTCGCCGAGCCCGACAACCGCGCAGCGCGCGAGCTGCAGGCCGACGCCCTGGAGCAACTGGGCTACCAGAGCGAGAACGCCACCTGGCGCAACGCCTACCTGACCGGCGCGCAAGAGCTGCGCAACGGTGTCGCTGCAGCCGCCAGCAAGGGCGGCAGCGCCGACGACCTGGTGCGCGCCCTGACCCCGACGCTGTTCTTCGACTACCTGGGGGTACGCGTGGATGCCGCCAAAGCCGCCGCACAGGACCTGACCATCAACTGGCATTTCACCGACCTGAACCAAGACTACGCCTTGACCCTGCGCAACGGCGTGCTTACCCACCGCGACCTCACGCGCCATGGGCAGGCCGATGTCGAGGTGAACATGAGCAAGGCCACCCTGGACCGCATCGCCCTGAAGCAGACCGGTTTTCTCAAGGAAGCGACCGTGGGAGATATCGACATCAGTGGCGAGCGGGTGAAATTCATGCGGTTCATGGCCGGACTGGACGAAGCCGATGGGCGCTTCAATATCGTTACGCCCTGATCCGCCTGTGGCCGCTCACGCACTCGGCAACCTTGTGTCAGCGCAGCCCTTGGCTGCGCAGTGCGCCGGGTGAAAAGTAAGACGCGCTGGTGCGCACATCGAAGGTGTAGGGCCTTGGCTGTTCGTTGGTCAGGCCCGACAGCTGGTAGCGGCCAGTGCGCAGGTCGTAGATCGCCTCCATGGCGTTGACCAGTGCCTGCCCGGTGACATGGTAGTAACTGTGGGCCTGTGCCGTGCGCCACAACGCTCCCTGGTGATCGAAGAAGTCCGCTTCGACGATGGCCCAGCTGTCCTCGTCCAGGTAATAGCGCCGGCTGGCATAGATATGCCTGGCCCCAGGCTTGAGCGTACCCACCACTTCCCACACCCGATGCAGCTCGTAGCGCGTGGGTTGCGGGTTGACGTGGCCAGGGCCGATCAACGCGGCATATCCGAGCAGCGGCGATGCCAGGCGATAGCTGTTGTACGGTATGTGCAGGGCCTTCTTGCCCACCAGCGTCCACTGGTACAGGTCTGGCGCGCCATTGAACATGTCGCGGCTGTCGGCAGTGCGCAGGCCGGCCGTGCCCGGGGTGATGCTGTCATAGGCCAGCGCCGGGGCACGACGCACCCGCCGCTGGCTGCTGCTGTACAGCCACGACAGGCGTGGCTGCGCCACCTGGTCGAGGGTTTCGTGCAATACCACGGCATCACCGGCCAGGCGCGACGGCGCGGTCATACGGTAGCTCAGGTAATACAGCACATTGCCCGCCTGGCCATCCTGCAGCACGTCGGGGCGGGCGAAGGTCTGCTGCAGGCTGATCGTGGCGTAGCGACCATCGCCACGCGGGGTAATGCTGTCCGAGGCCAGGCTGTAACTGCCGTTGCGTGGCCGGGTAAGGTGATTCCACAACACCTGCAAGCCATTGTCTGGACGGGGAAAGGCCAGCACGCCAGAAAAACCCTGCACGCCATTGCCATCGTTGACCAGGCGGGCACTCAGGGCATTGTGCCGGGCCCACTCACCCACTTGCGACGGCACCGCGACACTGCGGTGCGAGGGGTACACCGGCAGGCGAAACGACTGCGGGTAGCGCTTGAGCAAGGCCACCTGTCCCGCCGTCAGCTGGTCGCGGTATTGGGTGTAGTTGCTCGCGGTGATCACATACAGCGGCTGCTCATCTGCATAGGGGTCCAGCGGCGTGCCATTGACCGCCAGCGACACCTGCCCTGCTTGCAGCCCACCGCTCCAGGCCGGAATGCGGCCGTCGCTGTTGGCCCCGCGTTCGGCCCCCACCGGCGTCAGGTCAGCACGCAACGGCGCAGCCCCGACGTGCAGGGCCAGGAGGCTGGCGTTGATGAGCAGAATGTAGCGCAGCAGGTCGGCAGGTTTCATCGGGTTTGCCTCTTTTTGTTGTGTTGTCGCGGCCAGGCTTGCCCTGGCCCGCCCTTTCGGGGTGATACTAGGAGCCGCGCTTCGGACCCCACAAATAACGTGTTCGGATACGTGCCATATCAGTTCGGCATACCTTGGAACCGCTGCAATGACCTTGAAACAGCTCCGCTACCTGATCGCCATTGTCGAAGCTGGCAGCTTCTCGTCGGCCTCGCGCCGGGCCTACATCGCCCAGCCGGCGCTGAGCCGGCAGATCAGCCTGCTTGAAAGTGAACTGGAAATGCAGCTGCTCGACCGCCAGCACGACGGCATTGCCCTGACCGATGCCGGGCGGCAGCTCTACGAAGTTGCCCGGCAGGTGGTGCAAAAGCTCGATTCGGTGAAGGACGAGCTGAAATCCAGCCGCGGCGACCCCAAGGGCCAGGTTGCCATTTCCATCCCGGCCACTGCCGCCGACCTGCTGCTGCCGGAAATCGTCAGGCGTGCCGAACAGCGCTTCCCGGGGGTATCCCTGACGGTGTGGGACGGCCTCAGCCGCGAAGGCGGCCAAGCCATCGAACTGGGCAAGGTAGACTTCGGCGTGGTGCCCAACGCCGAGGAGCTCGACCATGTCGAGGCCGAGCCGATCTTCACCGAGGCGCTGTACTGGGTGGGTGCATCAGCGCCGGGCGCCCCCGACACCATCACCCTGGCTGAAGCCACCGCTACCCGGCTGGTGCTGCCGCCGCGGGCACTGCACTTGCGCCGGCGCATCGAGCAAGCCGCCATGGAAGCCGGCGTGCCACTGAGCGCAGCCTACGAACAGCAATCGGCCCCTGGTATCGCCAGCCTGGTGCGCGCCGGCCTGGCGGCGACCATCAGCAACTGGCCGCCACTGAGCGAGCTGCTCGAACCCACGGCAGCACGGCGTATCGTCGAGCCGCGCATCAGCCGTACCATCGCCTTGGCGCACTCACGGCACAAGCCGCTGTCGTTCGCCGCCGGCTGCCTGCGCGACCTGGTCCGCAGCGTGCTCATCGATCTGGTCAACAGCGGCCGTTGGCGGGGCGAACTGATCGGCAGGGGGGCCGAGCCGCTCGAGTCGGTGCTGGGTGTTCAGCTGGCGGTCTGAGCACGCGCCCGGCTGCCAACGGCATCCGCCTCACGCAAGCGCAACAGGGTGCGCTGGGGGTTCAGGGTCGCCAGGCCGACCAACCCGGCCACCAGCAACACTGCGCCGCATACCACGAAGCCTTGGGCATAGCCCGCCGGATGTGCGGCCCCCGCGCCCTGCACCAGCAAACCGGTCACCACCGGCGCAGCCAACCCGGCCAGCGAGGCGATGCCGTTGCCCATGGCGAGAATGCCACCGCGCTGGGCTGGCGGGGTGAACTCGGCAAGCATCGCCGGGCCAACCGAATACATGACCAAGGCCAGCCCGCCACTGAAGGTCAGCGCCGCAACCCGTACCGCCGTGCTCAGCCCGGGCAGTATCAGCGAAGCCGACAACAGCCCGCCGAGTATCAGGCACACCGAAACGAACACGCCGCGTGCCACCCGCGAAGGGTGGCCACGACGCATGAGGCGCTGGGACAACCAGGCCAGCAGCAGGCTCAGCGGCGTGGTCACGACCACGAACATGACGAAGATGCGCCCGGTCTGCAGCGGGTCGATGCCCAGGCCCACCTGCAGGTAACTGGGCACCCAGGTCAGGGTCAGGGCCAACGACCAGTTGGCGGCGAAGTGGCACAGGTAATTGCCCAACACACTGGGGTCGCTCAACAGTCTGCGATAAGGGACTGTTGCTGCTTCGGCCTGGTGCTGGCTGGCGCGCAGGCGTTCGAGGGTACCTTCCTGACCGAGCCGCCACCACAGCAGGCACCAGACCAGGCCGATCAGCGCAAGGATGATGAAGTTGGTCCGCCAGCCGTAGTGCAGGCTGACCCAGGGGATCATCGCCCCGGCGACCAGCAGCCCCATGGCACTGCCAGCGTGCAGCAGCGCCACCGGCAGGTTGCGCCGGTCGTTGGGGAACCACTTGTACAGCGCATGGGTGGCGACCGGCGAGGCCGGCCCCTCACCGATACCCAGCAGTACGCGGCAGGCGACGATGGCCCACAGTGAGGTGGCGAACAGCATCGGTAACTGGATCAGCGCCCAGAACAGGCCCATGCCCAGCAGCAAAGTGCGGCTGGGGCGGCGGTTGGCCATGAAGCCACCGACCACGGCGGAGAGGGCAAAGAACCAATGCAGGGCGCCGCCGATCAGGCCGAACTCGGTGGCCGTGAGGCCCAGCTCGGCGCTCATCGGCACCGCCACCAGGCCGATCACCACTTTGTCGAGAAAGTTGACCAGCATCAGCAGCGCCAGCAGCGCGGCCACCAGCCAGGCAGTTCGGGGGTTGGGCAGGGAAGAATGCGCAGTCATGGGGAGTACTCTTGTTATTGTTCTGGTGATTGCCAAAAGGGCCGCCGCAGCGGCGGCCCATGGGTCAGGCAGGCATCAGCACGCCTTTGGCGATGGTGTTGCGCTGGATCTCGCTGGTGCCGGTGAGGATACGCATCATCCGCGTGGCACGGAAAATCCATTCCACCGGGTGGCCCTGCATCAAGCCGGCGCCGCCATGCACCTGCACCGCCTTGTCGGCGATGCGGAAGGCGGCCTCGGACACGAACAGCTTGCACATCGGCGCCTGGGTGCGGATATCGCCGCCGGCATCATTCACCTGTGCCGTGGCGTACACCATGCTGCGCGCTGCGTGCAGCTCGGTGGCCATGTCGGCGATCATGTGGTTGACCGCCTGGAACATGGCGATCGGTTGCCCAAACTGCTTGCGGCTGCGCGCATGCTCGATCGACAGGTTCAGGGCCAGCCCGGCCATGCCCAGCAGTGTCGGGCAATGCAGCAGGCGGTTGAGGGTTATGCGCCCCATCGCCAGCTTGAAGCCCTGCCCCGGTTCACCGATCAGGTTGGCCGCCGGCACCCGCACCTGATCGAGCACGATGTCCGCGTGGGCACCGCCACCGGACATCACCGCATAGTCACTTTCGATTCGCACCCCCGGGGCCTTGAGGTCGACGAAGAACGCCGAAATCCCTTGCGCGCCCTGCCCCGGCCCGGTCACTGCCAGCAACACCGCGAGGTCGGCGTAAGTGGCGCCGGAGATGTACCGTTTGCTGCCGCTCAATACATAGTGGTCACCGTCGCGGCGGGCCTGCGTGGCAATGGCGGTCGCGTCCGAGCCGGCCTCGGCTTCGGTCAGTGCAAAGCACACGGCTTTTTCGGCACGGCACACCGGTTTCAGAAAGGTCTCGACCTGATAGGGGCTTGCCACCTTGAACAGATGGCCGACCCGCGGCGGCCCGGACAGCTCACCCAGTACATGCGGCGCGAGCATGGAGCCGGTGAGCACCGTTGCCTCCTTGACCGCGCACAGGTCGGCCACGTTGAGGCCGGCCCCGCCCATGCTTTCCGGCAGCATGATGGTGTACAAGCCTTGCTCGCTGGAGCGCTTCCACACCTCCTGCAGCACCGCCTGCGGATGCGGGCGCGCCCAGCTCAGCTGCGCCTGGCTTTCCAGCGGGCGAACCTGGTCGCGAACGAAACCCTCGATCGCTTCAATGATCTGCGCAGCCTTTGCACTTGGTTGATACATGTTGATGCTCCCTGGTCAGATACGACGTTCGCTGTGTTGCCAGTAGGTCTCCCGGACCAGGCGGCGCACCACCTTGCCATTGGGGTTTTTTGGCAGTTCGCTGACAAAATCGACGCCGCGCGGCTTCTTGAAACCGGCCAGCGCACGCCCGCACCGTTCGATGAGTTCGGCGGCCTCCAGCTGCGCCCCCGGCTTGAGCACCACCACCGCACGCACCGCTTCGCCCCACTGTGCGTCGGGCACGCCGACCACCGCCACCTCGAACACTTCGGGGAAGCCATGGATCACCTGCTCGACTTCGCTGGGGTACACGTTGAAGCCACCGGAAATGATCATTTCCTTCTTGCGGTCGACGATGAACACGTAGCCCTGGGCATCGACCGTCGCCAGGTCGCCGGTGAGGTAGTAGCCGTCACGCATGACTTCGGCGGTGAGCTCCGGCGCGCGCCAGTAGCCCTGCATGACGTCCGGCCCCTTGACCACGATTTCACCGACCTCGCCAGGCAGCACATCCTCGAATGCCTCGTTGACCACCCGCAGGTCGGTCTCGAAATAGCAACGCCCGCAGGAGGCCAGGCGCTGGTAGTCGCCATCCTCGACCAAATGGTCCTGCTCGGTCAGCACGGTCACCAGCGAGCATGTTTCGCCCGCGCCATAGCCTTGGGCGAGGATCGGCCCGAACAGTTCGATGGCTTTTTTCACCAACGACGGCGCCATGGGTGCGGCGCCGTACATGACCAGCTTCAGGCTGGACAGGTCGAAGCGCTCGACGCCCGGGTAATTGACCAGCCGGTTGATCATCGCCGGGACCAGGAACAGCCGCGTCACCCGTTCACGCTGGATGGTCTCGAGCAACAGGCGATCGTCGTAGCGGTCCAGCAACAGGTTGCAGGCACCCACCGCCAGCAGCGGCATGATCTGCATGCCGCTGGCATGGGTGATCGGCCCGACGTGGGCCATGACGTCCCCCGGCCCGGAGCGCCGCGTGGGGCTGGCAATGCTTTTGCGCACCAGCGCCTTGCGGTTGCCGAACGACAGCATGGCGGCCTTGAGCACCCCCGAACTGCCGGAGGTGTAGTGCAGCACGGCCAGGGCATCGTCGGACGGGTCCAGATGCAGCGGTGCTTCACTGCCGCGCTCAAGCAGCGCGCCATAGCACAGGTCGCCGCCCTCACCCTCCAGCACGATCAGCTGGCGCAGCAGCGGCAACTCCGCGCGCCGCGTTGCCAAGGCCGCGGCAAAGCGGGCATCGGTGATCACTGCGACGCTGGAGGAATCTTCCAGTACCCGAACCACTTCATCCACTGACAGCCGCGCATTGATCGGCACCTTGACCATCGCCGCCTTGTACAGCGCGACTTCCGCCTCGACCAGCTCCACGCGGTTGGCGGCGAGGATCGCCACATGCTCGCCCACGCTCACGCCCAACGTAGCCAGCCCTGAGGCCAGGCGGTTGCTGCGGCGTTCCAGCTGGGCGTAGGTCACACGGTTCTGACTGTCGGCCACGGCGATGTGGTCCGGCCAGTAGTGGGCACTGCGGGTGATGATCTTTCCAAGGTTCACGTTGTTGTTCTCGTCGACAGGAAGACATCGACGATGCTAAACAGCCGTGCACAGCCAGGCCTAATACAGGATTCAGATGCCGGCCATATCGATATTAGCTGGCGTAAAGCTCCTGCCGGCTCGCGCTGCCTGATGTGCTGGCTATGGCCCCTGTACCGCCTTGCCCGCCGGGGCTAGCCAACGCACATTGCCCCGACAATGGGTACTGCACACCCAAGCCAGGGCGGCGCGTGCCGTGGCGCAGAGGCATGAAGATGGCGACCGGGAACAGGCAGCAGCGGGCTTCGAGGACCATTGCCGTATCACCCACTTTGTGGTGTTTCACCGAGCTACAGCAATTGCTGTTCCAAGCCTCAGGCAGGCGCGGCGCCAGGCACGACTTTTGTGCAACGAGGAAACAATCTCAAGAACGCCGCATGCCAAGCACGCGCTGGATTTCGGCAACCACCTGGCTGGTCGCCTGGGCTATCGTGCCTTCGTTACGGCACAGCATCCAGCCATGCTCCGCCACCACCTGCTCGAACGCATGGGTACAGGCGACCTGTTCATCGAGCTTGTGGATCACCGTGCTGCCCAGCCCACGGGTGCGTGCCGCCGCCCTCGCCCACGACGTATCGGGTGAGGTGACAACCCCGACATGCAGGTCTGGCACCTGCACATTGCGCGTCCGGTTCATGTGCAGAATCTCGGTAAACGGGACTGTGCGGCGAAACGCGGCATCGGAGGGGTACCAGCGATCGATCAGGATGATGCTGTCCGCAGGTTGCCTGGGCAGCACGTGCTGGGTAATCCATGCACGGCTGTCGGCCAGGCGTGCACAGACCTCCAGCTCCAGATCCTTGCTGGGGTTTCTCGCCAGCTGGTTGACCAGCGCCATGGTTTCACCCCGGAAGGGGTCGCTTTTCTTCTCGCAAAGGCGCACCACCTTGCGCTTGTCTGCCCGCAGGGCTTGGGTGATGGCCTCCAGCAGTGTGGTCTTGCCGGTGCCCTTCGGGCCATCTAGCGCAACAAATAGCGGACGTTTCATTCTTCGGTACGATGGGGAGCGGGTCTGGATAAGCAGATGGACATGATGCACTGAAAGCTGGCCGCGGTCTCGTTTGTCGGCCTGATGGCGGTTATCGGGCAGGAGTACAGATGTACTCCGCCCGTGTTTCGCCTTGATAAGGCTCAGATCTGCGCCTGGCCACCGTCCACGAACAGCTCGGCGCCGTTGACGAAGCTGGCATCATCGCTGGCCAGGAACACCGCAGCATTGGCGATTTCGACCGGTTCCCCTACGCGGCCCAGCGGCACCTGTGCTGCAAGGTAATCGAGCAGACCCTGCTGTTGCGCGGCATCCGGCCCGGCGAGGTCGACCAACCCTGGCGTACGCGTTGCGCCCGGGCTGAGGGTGTTGACCCGAACGGCGCGATCCTTCAGGTCAAGGATCCAGCTACGGGCAAAGGCCCGAACGGCCGCCTTGGAAGCCGAATACACGCTGAATGCCGCCGTGCCGGAGCTGCCGGCCGTGGAGCCGGTCAGGATGATCGACGCGTTCTGCGCCAGCAGCGGCAACGCATTCTGCACGGTGAACAGCACACCCTTCACGTTACGGTCAAAGGTATCGTCATAGTGGGCTTCGGTAATGTCACCCAAAGGCAGCATGGAACCACCGCCAGCGTTGGCGAACAGCACATCCAGGCGCCCCTTTTCCTGAGCGATGCGGGCGTAGAGTTCGTCCAGTTGCTCCAGCCGGGTGGAGTCGACCGCAATACCGGTGGCATTGCCAACCTGCGCCACAGCCTTGTCCAGCTCAGCCTGGCGACGCCCGGTGATGTAGACATGGGCACCCTCCTCTGCAAAGCGTTTTGCCGTGGCCAGGCCGATGCCGGTGGTGCCGCCGGTGACCAGTGCGATCTTGCCTTCGAGTTTCTTGCTCATGGTGTTTCTCCCGTTGAGATGGTGAGTAGCTGTAGGGAGAAGCGTATCGACTAGTAGGCCTTTTCAAAATAGAATCATTTGAAAGCCATCATTGCAGAAATGAAATGCCAAGAATTCCGGATTTCGAAGGCCTGGCGATGTTCGCCAAAGTGGCCGAAGAAGGCTCATACGCCGGCGCCTCACGCGCCATGGGCGTTTCGGTACCCACCGTATCGCGTGCCGTGGCGCGCCTCGAAGAGCGGCTGGGTGCGCGCCTGTTCAACCGCACCTCGCGCCAGCTCTCACTGACGGAATTCGGCCAGCGCATGGTCGAGCAAGCCAGCGCGCTGTATCGCCAGGCTGAAGAAATGGAAAGCGCGGCCCAGGATCTGTCGTTGCAGCCACGCGGGCTGGTGCGCCTGGCAGTGCCGATGTCCTTCGGCTTGCGTTGGGTTGCGCCGCTGCTGCCCGAACTGCTGGCACACTACCCTGAACTCGAAATCGACCTGCACCTGTCCGATTCAACCGTCGACCTGGTCGCTGATGGCTTCGATGCCGCCTTGCGCATCGCCGCCCTGCCCGACTCTTCGCTGGTGGCGCGGCGTATCTGTCCGGTCAGCCAGTACCTGGTGGCCGCGCCGTCGTACCTTGCACGCCACGGTCAGCCCACGCACCCGCGCGAACTGGCTGGCCATGCCTGCATGAGCTACGCCTATCGCGCCCGTAGCCAGGTGTGGCGCTTCAACCACGGCAACGGCAGCGAGCAGGACGTGAGGCCCCATGGGCCGCTGCGGGTGACCAATGCGGATGCCCTGATCGCTCCCCTGCTGGCAGGCATGGCGATTGCCGAGCTACCGGAATTCATCGCCGCCGAGTACCTGGCCGACGGCCGCCTTGTGCACCTTCTGCCCGAATGGCGGATGACCCAGGGAGGGCTGTACTTCGTGACCCCGTCCGCGCGCACCCGGCCACGCAAGGTCCAGGCCGTGGCCGAGTTCTTTATCGAGCGGTTGTCGAACCCGCTGTGGCAATTGCAGCCGTCCGGGTAGCGTCGAGACGTTCAGCTGTACTGTGCGTCACTTCTTTCCAGCAAAAAAAGCCACGATCGCGGCTCTTTCTGTTTGGGCTCAAGCGCGCGGAATGCGTGTGTCGCCGGCCAGGATTTCAGGTGGTTGTTTTCCATCCACCATCAGCGCACCACGGCCAGCAGGCTCGCCGCGTCGCTGACCTCGAACTTGCCCGGCGCCTCCACCGCAATGTGCTTGACCACGCCATCGTCAACCAACATGGCATAGCGCTGCGAACGCCGCCCCAGGCCGCGGGCCGAGAGGTCCTGGATCAACCCCAGCGCCTCGCTGAACTCGCCATTGCCGTCGCCGATCATCTTCACCGCGTCGCCTACCTGCAGGCTGTTGCCCCAGGCGTTCATGACGAAGGCGTCATTCACCGAAACACAGAGAATCTCGTCAACGCCGGCCGCGAACAGCTCCGGCGCCGCGGCGACGTAACCGGGGACGTGGCGCTCGGAACAGGTGGGCGTGAAGGCGCCGGGCAAACCGAAGATCACCACCTTCTTCTGCTTGCAGCGCTCACGCACCGGGAACGCATTCGGGCCGATCGGGCAGGCGCCCTCGGTGTTGTTGTATTCGTAAAGGGTAATGTCTGGCAGTTGCTCGCCTGGCTTGATCATCGCTGACTCCTGGGTAAGTGGATGGCCGAGCTGGCTATCATGCAGCAATCTATCAGGCCAGGTACATGAGTGGTTGGAGCAGCGCCAGCTCGGGATGCTCCTTGGCAACCTGTCACTCAGCCGCGCAACTGATACCAGGTGGTCTTCAGCTGCGAGTACTTGTCGAACGAATGCAGCGACAGGTCGCGGCCGAACCCGGACTGCTTGCCACCGCCAAACGGCACGGTCACATCCAGCGCATCGACGGTGTTCACCGACACCGTACCGGCCTTGAGCGCACGCGCAACCCGGTGCGCGCGATTCAGGTCGTCGCTCCACACCGACGCCGCCAGGCCGTAGAGGCTGTCGTTGGCCAGGCCAATCGCCTCGTCCTCGGTATCGAACGCACTGACCGCCAGCACCGGGCCAAACACCTCGTCCCGGGCCAGGCTCATGCGCTTGTCGACACCGGCGAAGATGGTCGGCTCGATAAAGTTGTCCGAGGTCCCGATGCTCAGACGTTGCCCGCCACAGACCAGCCGCGCACCTTCCTCATGGGCCTGGCCGATGGCCCGGGCAATGCGCGTGGTCTGCTCGGCGTCGACAATGGCACCCGCACGGCTGGCCGGATCCAGCGGGTTGCCTGGCTGCCACTGACGGGCCTTGGCCTGCAGGCGTTCGATGAACGCGTCATGGATCGAGCGCTGCACATACAACCGCGAGTTGGCCGAGCACACCTCGCCCTGGTTGAAAAAGATGCCAAAGGCAGCCTTCTCCGCCGCTAGGTCCAGGTCCTGACAGTCGGCGAACACCAGGTTCGGGCTCTTGCCGCCACACTCCAGCCACACCTGCTTGAGGTTGGATTGGGCCGAGTACTGCATGAAGTACTTGCCGACCTGGGTAGACCCGGTGAACACCAGGCAATCGACGTCCGGGTGCAGGCCCAGTGCACGCCCAGCCGTTTCGCCAAGGCCCGGGACCACGTTGAGCACGCCTTCCGGCAGGCCGGCCTCCAGCGCCAGCTGGGCCAGGCGCAAGGCCGAAAACGGCGATTGCTCGGCGGGCTTGAGCACCACACTGTTGCCGGCTGCCAGCGCCGGGGCGAGTTTCCAGGCGGCCATGTCGAGCGGGAAGTTCCACGGCACCACCGCGGCTACCACACCCAGCGCTTCGCGGGTGATGGTGGCCAGGGCATTGGCGGCGGTCGGTGCGACCTGGTCGTAGAGCTTGTCGAGCGCCTCGCCATACCAGGCGAAGACATGGGCCGAACCGGGCACGTCGATGTTGTAGGCATCCATGACAGGTTTGCCCATGTTCAGCGAGTCCAGCAGCGCCAGTTCTTCGCGATGGGCCATGATCAGCTCGGCCAGGCGCAGCAGTACCTTCTTGCGCTCGACGGGCGCCATGCGCGGCCAAGGCCCTTGCTCGAACGCCTTGCGCGCCGTACTGACGGCAAGGTCGACGTCGGCCTGGTCACAGGCAGCGACACGGGCTAGCAGCTGGCGGGTCGCAGGGTTGATGGCGTCGAACGTTGCACCGCTGGCGGCCCCCAGCTGGCGGCCGCCGATCGAGGCCTTGTCTGGCAAGCTAAGCCCTGCCGCGCGCTGTTGCCAGTATCCGAGATCGTACATACACACTCCTGACGACCGTCCGTGCGGTCCGATTGTTATGGGTCTGGCGAACATTCTTGGCCCAGCCACAGGCCCGGCGAAACCAGCTTTTTGTTGCCCCTTGCAGAGGAAAATACTCGCCAGCGACGGGCGCCAGGGTTTACGCGACCAGCACGCAATGCTCCCCCCAAAGGGTGATTTCGAGGCCTCATCGAGTGTGGGAGCATTCGAGCCGCGCCATCCCAGCCCCACCCCAACTCCCTCGCCAGTAGCGAGCCCGCTCGCCTACTGCAGCTTCCTGCATCCCATTTCAGGAGTCAGCCATGCATACAACAACAACTACAGCCCAGCCCCATCACCCTCAGCCTGCGTCAGCCAGCAAACCTTCAGGCCGCTTCAGAAAGTCCATGGGCATGACCGCGCTGGTCCTGTTCGGCCTCGCCTACATGGTCCCGCTTGCCGTCTTCACCACCTATGGCCTGGTCACCCAGATGACCAAGGGTCACCTGCCCATCGCCTACATCCTCACCCTCGCCGCCATGCTGCTGACGGCCTACAGTTACGGCCGCATGGTCCAGGCCCATCCCTATTCCGGTTCCGTCTACACCTACACACGCAAGGCGTTCGGCAGCCACTTCGGCTTTATCGCCGGCTGGACCTTGCTGCTCGACTACATCTTCCTGCCGCTGCTCAGCTACCTGTTGATCGGCATCTACATGTCCGAGTACTTCCCGGCCATCCATGCCTGGGTATGGGTGGCCGGGTCGATCGCTCTGGTGACCTTCCTCAACCTGATCGGCATCGAGTCGATCACCCGGGTCAACTGGGTCCTGGTGGTGGCTCAGCTGGTGTTCATCGTGGTGTTCGTCGCGCTGTCGATTCGCCACATGGACAGCCAGGCCGCGCCGGTGTCGCTGCTGGCGCCGTTCCATCATGAAGGTTTCAGCGTGCCACTGATCATGACCGGCGCGGCGGTGCTGTGCCTGTCGTTCCTCGGCTTCGATGCGGTGTCGACCATGGCCGAGGAAACCAGCAACCCGACCCGGCGCATCCCGCAGGCGATCATGGCGGTGTCGTTGATCGGTGGCCTGCTGTTCCTGGTGGTGTCGTACTTCGCGCAGATGGTGTTCCCAGACTGGGCCAGCTTCGCCGACCCGGATTCGGCGTCGGTAGACGTGATGCGTCGGGTCGGCGGCGAATACCTGGTGACGGCCTTCACCGCGACCTATGTGGCCGGCTGCTTCGCCTCGGCGATGGTGTCCCAGGCCAGCGTATCGCGGGTGCTGTTCGCCATGGGCCGTGATGGCGCGCTGCCGCGGATGTTTGGCCAGCTGGTGACCAGGAAACGCGTGCCGGCGACGGCAATCATGCTGGTCAGCCTGCTGTCGCTGGTGGCGCTGTTCATCACCTTGGATACCGTGGCCAACATGATCAGCTTCGGCGCCCTGTTCGCCTTTTCGGCGGTGAACCTGGCGGTGGTCAAGCACTACCTGGTGGACCAGCAGTTGCGAGGGATGCGCAACTGCCTGCTGTACGGGGCGATCCCGGCGCTCGGCTTCCTTGGCACGATCTGGCTGTGGACCAGCCTGTCGAGCATGTCCTTCACCATTGGCTTGAGCTGGATGGGCGTGGGGTTCCTTTGCCTGCTCGGGTTGACCAAGGCATTTCGGGTGAAGTTGCCGGAATTGCAGATGGCCGATTGAGCGGGTGCCAGGCGCTGCAAAGCTGTCGTCCACCCCCCCTGCCCCCTCGAATGGTATGATCCCTCATTAAACGTTTCAGCATGTTTCATAAGGGACCGCAATGTCTGTTCAGGAATTACCGCCGCTCGCCACGACCAAGGGCAAGGTCGGCAAGATGGAAGCTGCCATGGCGCTGGGCAGCTTCGCCATCGGCACTGGCGAATTCGCCATCATGGGCCTGATGCCCGATATCGCCAGCAACTTGCAACTGAGCGAGCCGCAAGTTGGCCATGCCATCAGCGCCTACGCGCTGGGTGTGGTGGTCGGCGCCCCGACCCTGGCCATCCTCGGTGCCAAGCTGCTGCGCAAGCACATGCTGCTGTGGCTCATGGCGCTGTATGCCATCGGCAACCTGGCCACCGCCTTTGCCCCGTCGTTCACCAGCATGGTGGCCTTCCGCTTCATCAGCGGCCTTCCCCATGGCGCCTACTTCGGCATCGCCGCCGTGGTGGCGTCGAGCATGGTGCCGAGCAACCAGCGCGCCGGCGCCGTGGCGCGGGTGATGATGGGCCTGACCCTGGCGATGCTGCTGGGCAACCCGATGGCAACCTTCCTCGGCCAGTTGTTCGGCTGGCGTTCGGCGTTCATCCTGGTCGGTACCATTGCCCTGTGCACCATCGCCCTGGTCTGGCGATACGTGCCGCAGCCCGACGATGAGCCCCGCAGCGACCCGCGCAAGGAACTGCAAGCCTTTACCCTGCCGCAGGTATGGATGGCCTTGGGCATTGCCGCGATCGGCTTTGCCGGCATGTTCTGCGTATTCAGCTACCTGGCGCCGACCATGCTGCAGGTTACCCAGGTGGCGCCGGAATGGATCCCCTTCGGCCTGGCCGCGTTCGGCGCTGGCGGCATCATCGGCAACATTGCCGGCGGCAAGCTGTTCGACCGCCTGCAGTTCCGCGCCGTGGGCATCGTGCTGGTGTGGTCGGCGGCGGTGCTGCTGTTCTTCAGCTTCGCCGCCCAGGCGCTGTGGTCGGTGCTGTTGGGGATCGGCCTGGTCGGCACCATGATCGCCCTGGCCGCGCCGCTGCAGATCCGCCTGATGGACATCGCCCATGAAGCGCCAAGCCTGGCGGCCGCTTCCAACCATGCCGCCTTCAACCTGGCCAACGCCCTGGGCCCCTGGCTCGGCGGCATGGCCATCAGCGCTGGCCTGGGCTGGACCAGCACCGGTTACATCGGTGCTGCAACCGCCTTGGCGGGGTTGCTGATCTACCTGGTGGCACGCCGCATGAAGGGCGGGCACTGAGCCCCTTTACCGGCCTCTTCGCAGGCTTGCCGCGACGGGGCCGGGATCAACGCTGGGTAATAGCCAGCAAACGTTCCAGCGAGACCCTGGTCGACGGCGCCAGTTCGACTTCCTGCGCCGCACTGCCGTGCAATGCCTTGCCCACCATGTACAACGCCGTGACGCAGTGCGGCGGCAGGTAGCCTTCGTTACTCCAGGCATGCAGCTGATAGGCAAAGAACGCCGTTGCCTGGGGTTTGTCGGCGACCATATCCTCGATGCGCGCCAATAGCGTCTCCGAGAGCTCCTCGCGCTCACAGGCCTCCGGGCTTTGCGACAAGGCTTCATTCATGCGCGCAAACAGTTCGCCCGCGCGCGGGCACATCAGCTGCATCGCGCAACTCCTCAACTGCTGTTGTGGCGTAAACGTCAGCGGCATTTTGTCTGGCACTCCCGTCATCCGAAAGAGATAACACGTAAGGGTGGGAGTGTCGTGATATCGAAAAAGTGGCACCGCTGTGAAAAAAAAATTTTTGCAGCGGTCAATGGATCGCCTGCGGCGTCGCGAGCTGTGCTCGCGGCTGGTCTTTTTCAGTCCTGTTTAGGTCCATGCAGCGAAGGTATTTTTCACATTCATCTCACTGCTTGATAACACAGCCTGTGTCATCTTTGCATGGCGCATCTTCTAATTAACGGCGCCCCAACTTTTCATTAACTTTTGTTTCATATGAAACCTGCATTTCGTTAATTGCCCCCGCTGTCAAACCGCCTGACAATCGCCTCCGCTCCGAGCTGAACGCCAGTCCCTGCGCGCTCCAGGCACGAGCTAAAACCTCGATAACAGCCAATAAACTTTTCAGAGGAAGTTTATGAACGCGCCTGCCCCACACATTAACTTCGACCTTCACGAACATATACTGCTGACCGGCGCCACCGGGTTTCTTGGCGGTTCGGTAACGGCCCAACTGATTGCCAACGGCCGTAGCGCCAACCTGTGTTTCCTGGTGCGCGCCGACAGCTGTGAGCAAGGCCTCGAACGCCTGCGCGACAACCTGCGCCAGCATGGCGTTGCCGAGCGTGACTGCCTGGCCCTGCGCGCCGACCAGATCCTGTGCGGCGACTTCCTCGATACCCGTTGGCTGACAGACGCCACACCCCGGCTGATGCAAATCGATCGGGTGATCAACTGCGCGGCGGTGGCCTCGTTCTCGAAGAACCCGAACATCTGGCCGGTCAATGTCGAAGGCACCTACGCCTTCGCCGAAGTGATGAGCCGCTCGACGCGCCTCAAGCGCTTCCTGCACGTGGGCACGGCGATGAGCTGCGGGCCGCAACGCGAATCGCCGATCAGCGAGTCCTGGGAGTTCCCGGCTGCCGAGCAGCAGTTGGTCGACTACACCGCCTCGAAGGCCGAAATCGAACGACGCATGAGCGAACAACTGCCGCAACTGCCGCTGGTGGTGGCGCGCCCGTCCATCGTGGTGGGCCACCGCACCCTGGGCTGCCAGGCCTCGGCGAGCATCTTCTGGGTGTTCCGCATGGGCTTTGCCCTGGAGAGTTTCACCTGCGAGCTGGACGAACAGATCGATGTGATCCCGGTGGACTACTGCGCCGAGGCGCTGATCGGCCTGACCCTCAAGCCACGCCTGGAGCACAACCTGTACCACATCTCCGCCGGCCATCAGGCCGCTTGCACCTTTGCCGAGATTGACCAGGCCTTTGCCCAGGCCAATGGCGCGGCACCCGTGGGCGAACGTTACCGCAAGGTCGATGTCGATGACCTGAAGAGCCTGGCGCAGGACTTCGAAGCGCGCATCGGCCCGGCCAACCCACGCCTGGTATTGCGCGCCCTGCGCCTGTACAGCGGCTTCGCCGACCTCAACTACCTGTTCGACAACAGCCGTTTGCTTGAAGAAGGCATCGCCGTGCCACCGCGGTTCACCGATTACCTGGATGTGTGCGTGAAATCGTCCAGTGGTGTGAGCATCGCCACCCAGATGCAGTGGGATTTCAAGTAAGCCACCCTGCCAAGCATGACCCGGCCCACCGGTGGGGGGGCGGGCATGCCCGCGCCCACCGGTTTAGGCGTTACTGCACGTTGACAAGGTTCGGCGGACGCTGGCCTGCCAAGGCACTCAGCAGGTTGTCCACCGCACAGCGCGCCATGGCCTCCCGCGTCTCATGGGTCGCTGAACCGATATGTGGCGTCCCCACCACATTGTCGAGCTGCAGCAGCGGCGAATCGGCAGCCAACGGCTCGCGCACGAATACGTCCAGCCCTGCCCCGCCAATCCGCTTCTGTTGCAGCGCTTCGATCAAGGCGGTCTCATCCACCACCCGCCCGCGGGCAATGTTCACCAGTATCGCCTCGGGCTTCATCAACCCCAGCTCGCGGGCGCCGATCAGGCCCTCGGTCGTGGCACTGAGCGGCACCGTCAGGCACACATAGTCCGACTCGGTCAGCAACCCATCCAGGCTGCGATAACGCGCCCCATGGCGTGCCTCCACTTCTGGCTTGGCCCGCGAGCTGTGGTACAGCACACGCATGCCGAAGCCGGCCGCGCCACGCCGGGCCAATGCTTCACCAATGCGCCCCATGCCGACGATCCCCAGGGTCTTGCCGTGCACATCGGTGCCGAAGTGCGCCGGCCCCAGGCTGGCCTGCCATTTCCCCGCACGCACCCAACCGGCCAGCTCCACCACCCGCCGCGCGGTGGCCAGGAGCAGTGCGAAGCCGGTATCGGCGGTGGTTTCGGTGAGCACGTCCGGGGTATTGGTCAGCATTACCCCGCGCCGTGTCAGGTCCGCGATGTCATAGTTGTCGACGCCCACCGACACGCTGGCAATCACCTCCAGTTGCGGTGCCAGGTCGAGCAGTTCAGTGTCCAGGCGCAAGCTGGCGCCCAGCAGGCCATGCGCCCCGGGTAGCGCATCACGAAGGCGTGCCAGCCCGTCCGCAGCGCGCGTGTCCACCCAGGTGACGTCTACCTGTTCCTCAAGCTTTGCCAGCAAGGCGTCGGACAGGTGCTTGTACAAGACGATGCGTTTTTTCATTGCAGCTTCCTATTGGCTCATGGCCAGGCGTGGGCCGCCGCGCTTGGCCCGGCCCGAGGTCTGTGAGGTTTTCAATACCGCGGTCAGCGCCACGGCCGTCAGCAGTGCCCCCGACATGAACAGGTAAGAGGCACCCGGGCCGCCAGTGGCGCCGTTCAGGTAGCCAACCAGCCAAGAGCCAGCAAACGAACCCAGCGCGCCCATGCTGTTGATCAGCGCCATGGCCCCGCCGGCCACGTTGCTCGGCAGAATCTCCGGCACGATGGCGAAGAACGGGCCATAGGGTGCGTACATGCAGGCACCGGCAAGCACCAGCAGCGCGTAGGACAGCCAGAAATGCTCGGTGCCCAGCGCGTAGGAGCCATAGAACGCCACGGCAGCGATCAACAGCGGTGGCCAGACGAAACGCTTGCGCTTCTGCAGGCGGTCCGAGGCCCATGACACCCCGACCATGGCCAGCACCGCCGCCATGTACGGCACCGAGGCCAACCAGCCGGCCTCGACGATATCGACATTGGCTGCCTGCTTGAGTATCGATGGCAGCCACAGCACGAAGCCATATACACCGATGCTCCAGCAGAAGTACTGCAACGACAGCACGATCACCTGCGGCGAGCGGAATGCTTCGCGGTAGTTCTTCACCGGCTTGATGCCTTGCTGTTCGGCCGCCAGGGCCTGCTCCAGGCTGGCCTTTTCCCGCTCGCTCAGCCACGTCACCTGGGCCGGCCGGTCATCCACCAGGCGCCACCAGATAAAGGCCCAGAGCACCGCCGGCAGGCCTTCGATGATGAACATCCAGCGCCAGTCGAAGTGCTTGATCAGGTAGCCCGAGACCACCGACATCCACAAGATGGTCACCGGGTTACCCAGCATCAGGAAGGTGTTGGCCCGCGATCGTTCGGCGCGGGTGAACCAGTGGCACAGGTACACCAGCATGGCCGGCATCACCGCCGCTTCCACCACACCGAGCAGGAAGCGGATGGCAATCAGCAGGTAGACGTTGCTGATCATCCCGGTCAGCGTGGCCAGGCCGCCCCAGAGGATCAGGCTGACGAAGATCAGTTTCTTCACGCTGCGCTTTTCGGCGTAGATCGCGCCGGGCACCTGGAAGAAGAAGTACCCCAGGAAGAACAGCGCACCCAGCAGCGAAGACAGCACGGGGGTGATTTTCAGGTCGTCGGCCATGCCCGAGGCCGCGGCGAAGCCGTAGTTGGCGCGGTCCAGGTAGGCCAGGCTGTAGGTGATGAAGACGATCGGGATGATGTACCACCAGCGGCGTGGTGAGAGGCGAGTCGATTGCATGAAACGTTCTCCTGAGCTTGTTGTTTTTGTCGCAACAGGGCCGGCATGCCGGCGTTCAGCGGTTCAGGCACTTCTGCGCAGTTCGTGCGCTTGCAATTGGTGGCGGTGTGGCAGGCCTTCCATGTCGCCACGTGATTGCACGGCGCGGCTGCCGCACCAGTTGCCGCGCGCCACCGCGTCGGCCAGCGGGCGGCCTTCGAGCAGCGCGCTGACCACGCCGACGGCAAAGGCATCGCCGGCGCCCACGGTGTCCACCACCTTGGCCACCGGCACCGGGGCAACCTGCCCTGCGCCATGGCCAGTGCGGTAATAGGCACCCGCATCGCCAAGCTTGATCACCACGTGCTCCACCCCCTGGTCGAGGTAGAAGGCAGCGATGTCGGCGGGTGTCTGCCGGCCGGTCAGCAAACGGCCTTCTTCCAGGCCCGGCAGCACCCAGTGGGCCTTCACGGCCAGGGCGTTGATCTCACGGATCATGGTCGTGCGTTCAGGCCACAGTGACGGGCGCAGGTTCGGGTCGAAGGACACGCTGCGCCCGGCCTCGCGCATGCCCTCGACCAGAGCATGGGACAGTGCCCGGCAACTGGCCGACAGCGCGGGCGGAATGCCGGTGGCATGCAGGTGGCGGGCCTGCAGCAATGTCGGGTCGAGCAGCGCAGTGGAGAGGCGGCTGGCGGCGGAGTCGCTGCGAAAGTACTCTACAACCGGGTCGCTGCCATCATCGCAGCGGCTTTTCAGCTGAAAGCCCGTCGGGCGGCTGCCATCGACTTCGACGCGGCTGCAATCCAGGCCTTCCTGGCGCAGGCTGGCCAGCACGAAGCGCCCCAGCGAGTCATCGCCCACGCGGCTCAGCCAGCGCACGCGAAAGCCCAGCCGGGCCAGACCGATGGCCACGTTGCTGTCGGCGCCGGCAATGCGCTTGCCAAAGCGGCCCACACTGGCCAGGTCGCCGGTCTGTTCGGCAACGAACATGGCCATGGTTTCACCGAAACACAGCACGTCATGTTCAAGCATGGCTCACCTCCTCGCCCAGCCCCAGCCTGGCCAGGTTGTGCACCTGGGCGCGGGTCAACGCCAACAGGTCATCGCCAACCAGCGGGTATTCGACCGCACGCACCAGCCCGGGGCTGAATTCATCGAACAGCGCCTCCCAGGCCAACAGGTCGGCCGCCTTTGGCGGTACGGCGTGCAAGCGGCCATCTGCGCCTTGCAGCACCGCCTTGCAGTGCACGTAGCGTACCCAGCGGCCGAGCTGGCGAGCGGCCTGCAGCGCGGACTCGCCCTGCCATTGCCAGTTGCCGATGTCGAAGGTCATGCCCAGCGGCAAGGCCCAACCTTGTGCGTGCTGGAAGAACCGCAGCAGCGGCTCGATGCGCCCGCCTTGTGCGGTCTGGTCATTTTCCACCAGTAATACAGGGTTACCCTCGCGCAGCAGCGCCTGCAAGGCAGCGACATCGCATTGCTCATGGTAATGCCCAAGCGAGACCTTCAGCGCCACGGCGCCCAGGGCCTTGGCCAGCGCCAGCTTCGCCGGCAGCTGCGGGGCTGGCTCGCCTTGCGCCGTCCACAGCTCCAGCGGCGAGGAGTACAGGCACTCAAGGCCCGAGGCAGCGATCGCTGCCGCAAGCGCGGCCGTGTCGGGAGCCTCGTCGAACAACTCTTCGCGCAGTTCGATGCGAGTGACGCCAGCAGCCGCCAGCAGTTCGATGAAGCCCATCTGGCCACGCTGCCGCACAAGGCTGGCGCCGTAGCTCGAGAGGCTGATGGAAACGGGGTTCTCATGCATTGTTGTTGTCCTTATGAAACCGGTTTCATTTTTGATTGCAGCCCTGCGGGCAGCCTGGCTGCCCGCAGTTATCCCTGTGCTTGAGTGGAACCTCGGGTGATCAGCTGCGCCTTGAAATCGATGCGTCGCGGCGCATCGCCACTGCCGCGCAGGCGCTCGAGCAGGCACTCGAACGCGGCCACGCCAATGCGCTCGGTAGGCTGGGCCAGGGCAGTGATGCCGCTGCCGACCAGCGGGTACCAGTCCAGTTCGTCGAGGGCAATCAGGCCCACGTCGCTGAACAGCTTGCAGCCTGAATCGTGCAACACCCGGGTAACCGCCAAGGTGGCCACGCCGTTGAAGGTGAAGATCGCCTGCGGGCCGTGGCCCTTGCTGGCCAGGAAGGCACCGAGCTTGGCCGGCAGGCCGGTATCGACCTCCAGCAGCTGCTGGCGCATGCCGTTGCGGTTGCTGATCGACGCGGTGAAGGCTTGCACCCGCTCCAGGCGCGAGCTGGTGCCATCGAGCGGTTCGGTGACCGCGAGAATGTCGCGGTAGCCTTGGGCCTGCAGGTGGTCCAGGGCCTGTTCGACGGCATCGGCGTTGTCCAGGCCGACCAGGTCGACCTTCAGCTCCGGGAGTTGCCGGTCGACCAGCACCATGGGGATGTCGCGCTGCAGGTTGAGCAGTTCGCCGGGGTGGCGGCCGAGGGTGTTCACGATCAGCCCTTCGACGTTGTACGACTGCAGGGCCGTCAGGTGGTGGCGCTCCTGCTCGTCGTCACGGTTGGTGTTGCACACCACCAGGCTGTAACCGTGCTGGCGGCAGGCGGTTTCCACGCCATGCATCACGGCCACTGAATAGGGATTGAGGATATCGGCCACGAGCATGCCGATCAGACGCGTCTGGCCACGCTTGAGGCCGCGGGCCATCTGGTTGGGCCGGTAGCCCAGGCGCTCGATGACCTGTTCCAGGCGCTTGGCGGTAGCCTCAGCCAGCAGCTGGCGATCGCCGCCGATGTAGCGCGAGACCGTGGCCTTGGAAACCCCGGCCACACGTGCCACTTCGCTGATAGTCACCCGCTCGCGGGGACTGGAGGGTGAATCGGTCATTGCGGGTCCCTTGTGATTGTTGTCGGTGACAGCGAATGAAACCGGTTTCAATACAGCAAAACCTTGCGCGTTCGTCAACCTGCCTTTTTAGGGGAGTGTCACAAGGAGAATAAGGTAAAGCAACAGGTATGGTTCTTAACTTATTGATCTTTATAAATATTAAATAGGAAACACTTGTGGGAGCGGGCTTGCCCGCGAAGCAGGCAAATCGGTGTATGGCACCGGCTTCGCCGGTGTTCGCGGGCAAGCCCGCTCCCACGGTGGTTTTCTGCTGGGCTCAGCGGAGAGGTTTCACATCAGCGGCGCTGACTGGGCTGCCCTGGTTACCCCAGCTGCTGCGAATGAAATTGACCACATCCGCCACTTCCTGGTCACTCAGGCGCCAGCCGAATGGCGGCATGCTGAAGTTCGACGGCGCCGTCTGCGTGGCCGGCACGGTCGCGCCCGCCAGCACCACATGGATCAGCGAGGTGGCATCGGCCGTCTGCACGACCGGGTTGCCGGCCAGCGCCGGGAACACCCGGCTGTAGCCATGGCCATCGGTGCGGTGGCACGCTGCGCAGTTGTCGATGTACACCGACGCCCCCGGCTTGCTGTCATCGCCCTGCCACAAGGCCTCGGCCACCTGCTTGTCATACACGTGCGGCGTGTCGTTCGGATCGCCTGGCGGCAAGGTCTTCAGGTACCGGGCGATGGCGGTCAGGTCGGCATCGCTCAGGTGCTGCATGCTGTGCTCGACCACATCGCTCATGCCACCGAACACTGCGCTGCGGTCACTGCGGCCAGTCTTGAGGAACTGCACCAGCTGCGCCTCGCTCCAGTTGCCCAGGCCGTCCTTGTGGTCGCCCCGCAGGTTCTTGGCGATCCAGCCCTCCAGCGGCGCACTGCCGGCCAGGAACTGCTCGCCATCCGCAGGACTCAGGGCCTCCTCCTGCATTGTCAGGGCGCGCGGGGTGTGGCAGGCGCCACAGTGGCCCAGGCCTTCGACCAGGTAGGCGCCACGGCTGACCACCGGGTCCGCACCCGCCGGCGCCTGCCAGGCCTTGACCTCGGGGGCGAACAGCCCGCGCCAGATCGACAGCGGCCAGCGCATGCTCAGCGGCCACGGTATATCGGTCGGTTTGTTGGGCTGCGCCACCGGTTCGACGCCTTGCATGAAGTACGCATACAGCGCCTGCATGTCGTCGTCGCTGACCCGCGCATAGGACGGGTACGGCATCGCCGGGTACAAGGTACTGCCGTCCTTGGCAATGCCTTGACGCACGGCCCGGTCGAAGTCGGCGAAGCTGTACTGGCCGATGCCGCTGGCGTCCGGGGTGATGTTGGTGGAGTACACCGTGCCGATCGGGGTTTCCATCGGCAGCCCGCCGGCAAAGGGCTTGCCGCCCTTGGCGGTGTGGCAGGCCACGCAGTCACCGGCGCGGGCCAGATATTCCCCTTGCCTCACCAGGGCCTCGTCGGCCTGGGTGGCCGTGGTAGCGCCCAGCAGCAGGGTGGCGATCAACAGGTTCTTCATGTTCATCGCTCCTCAAGCCTGGACCAGCGGGCCGGGGTTCTTCAGGTACTGCTCGCGGATCGCCCGGGCCGACCAATAGGTCAGCGCCGCCACCAGGCCAGTGGGGTTGTAGCCCAGGCCCTGAGGGAATGCCGAAGCACCGGGGACGAACACGTTGTGCACGTCCCAGCTCTGCAGGTAGCGGTTCAGCGCGCTAGTCTTCGGGTCGTTGCCCATGATCGCGCCGCCGTTGAGGTGGGTGGTCTGGTAGCTGGCGGTGTTGAAGTGTTCCTTGACCTTCTTGCCAAGCACGGCGATCGACTTGGGGTTCATCGCCTGGGCGATCTTGCTCAGCTTGTCGACCATGAACTGGTTCATCCTGATGTCGTTTTCCTGCCAGTCGAAGGTCATGCGCAGCAGCGGCTGGCCGTAGGCGTCGCGGTAGGTGGGGTCGAGGTCGAGGTAGTTGCCGCGGTACGACTGGTGCGCACCGTGGGCGTCCATCGACACCTGGTGGGTGTAGTAGTCGGCCGTGGCCTTTTTCCAGGCGCTGCCCCAGGCCGGGGTGCCCGGTGGCGTGCCGCCTCCGGCTATCGGCCGGGTGCCGGCCTGGTTCACCCACATCGGCGAGCCGCCGACGAAACCATGCGGGCCATGGTCGAAGTTGTCGGCGTTGAAGTCGTCGATGGCCACGCCGTTGCCGCCGGCACCGATGAAGTTGTTGGTGTAGGTGTCCTTGTCGAAGAACGCCTTGACCGTGCCCATGTTCTGGTAGGCGAAGTTGCGCCCGACCACGCCTTCGTTCTTGATCGGGTCGTAAGGCTTGCCGATGCCGGACAGCAGCATCAGGCGCACGTTGTTGAACTGGAAGGCGGCGAGGATGACGATGTCCGCTGGCTGCTCCACTTCGCGGCCCTGGGCGTCGATGTAGGTCACGCCGGTGGCCTTGCGCTTGCTGTCGTCGAGGTTCACCCGCAGCACATGGGCGTTGGCGCGCAACTCGAAATTCGGCACCTGGCGCAGGGCCGGCAGGATGTTCACGTTCGGCGAAGCCTTGGAGTACATGTAGCAGACGTAGCCGCTGCAGAACCCGCAGAAGTTGCACGGCCCCATCTGCGCGCCGTACGGGTTGGTGTACGGCCCGGAGGTGTTGGCCGACGGCAGGTTGTAGGGCCTGTAGCCGAGGCTGGCGGCGGCCTGTTCGAACAGCTTGGCCGATACCACGTTCTTCTGCGCCGGCAGTGGGAACGGGCTGGAACGGTCAGGCGCGTAGGGGTTGCCGCCCTTCCCTTCGCCCACCAGCTTGCCATTGACGGTCCAGGCCTGGCCCGAGGTGCCGAACACCTTCTCGGCGAAATCGAAGTGCGGCTCGAGTTCTTCGTAGCTGACGCCGAAGTCCTGGATGGTCATGTCTTCGGGAATGAAGCGCTTGCCGTAGCGTTCCTCGTAATGGCTGCGCATGCGCAACTCCATCGGGTCGACCCGAAAGTGCACGCCTGACCAGTGCAGGCCCGCGCCACCGACGCCCTTGCCCGGCAGGAAGGCGCCAAGCTGGCGGTTGGGCAGCGCGACATCGTTGACGCTGTGGCGGATGGTCACCGTCTCTTTCGATACATCGACGAACAGCTTCTTGCGCACGCTGTAGGTCAGCTCGTCGATCACCTGGGGGTAGCTGCCATCCGGGTAGGTGTCCTGCATCGGCCCGCGCTCCAGCGCCACCACTTGCAGCCCGGCTTCAGTGAGTTCTTTGGCCATGATCGCGCCGGCCCAGCCGAAACCGACGATCACCACGTCTGCCTTCTTCATTGCATTGGCCATGCCTTACGCCCTCTCGCCACGAATCGAAACCGCCGGGAACGGGTACGGCTCGTTGCGCTCGACCCAGTCCATGAAATCTGCCCGGGCGCCGGGGAAGCCGATCTGCGTCCAGCCGACCATGCCCTTGTTGCCGCCGTGCATTGGGTCGCAGAAGAAGCCTTCCCGGGTGTTCTGCAGCAGCAGGCTGAAGAACACCTTGGCCGGCAACTGCTCGAAAACGATCTCCCCGGCTTCGATCTTGCCGAGTATCTTGTCTCGGGTAGCGCTATCTTGCTCGGCGAAGGTTTTACCGCTGGCGTTTTTGCACCAGGCCTCCACGGCAGCGATGCCCAGACGGTAGATCTGTTGCGGGCTGAGTTGCAGCTGGTAGCCGAGCTCCGGGGCGGCATCGGCCTTGAACGGGCCTTGCATGTACCACTGGGCGCCCGTGGCGTAAGGGGTGTTCATCTGGCGATCGATGAATTCCGCGGCGCCCGCTTCCAGGGCGCCGGGGCCGAGTTCGTCGGCGGGAATGATGCGTGACACGGCCGCTTGCACGAAGGCCCATTCTTCGGCGGTGAAGAAGGTTGGCTGATAGTTGCCCGCAGGAGGGGTAGCCGGGACCTTGTCGCGTATGAATTGATCGCGCACAGGCTCAGCCAGCAGCTGGCTGGCACCCAGGCCGGTACTGGCCACGGTGACCACCGGGATCAGGGTCAGGGTCTTGCGCAGGAAGTCCCGGCGCGGGTTGTCGGGAGCATGCTCAGGCATTTCGGGTCCTCATCAGCATAGGGGCGGCCTTGGGTTGCGCCATCTGGTGTCCCGGCCTGGGCCGGAAAAGCCGCGTAATCTAACGGGTTTGGAAATCTTTTGAAACCGGTTTCATGCCCTGCGACATCCTGAACCTTGACACTCATCCCTCCAGGGGACCCTGCAACACTTCAAAAATCGAAGGTGTACCCCACGATCACCCGGTTCTCGTCCGCCGCATCGGCAAAGTTCGAGCGCATGCTCGCATTGCGCCAGCGCAGCGACACGTTCCTGAACGAACCTGACTGAACCACATAGGTGATGTCCGTGGTCCGCTCCCACTCCTCGCCTTCACCGCCGCGTGCCGCGAGCGCCCTGCCCTTGGCCGTGGCGATACGCTGCGGGTCGACCTGGTCACCCTTCACGTAGCGCACGTTGAAGGTCAGCCCCGGCATACCCAAAGCGGCAAAGTTGTAGTCATAACGCAGCATCCACGCACGCTCGTTGGCCAGGGCGAAGGTGCTGACCTGCTGTTCACTGAACAGGTAGGTATCGGTGCCGCCCACATAGGCGTAGGCGGTATCGCCGCTGACCTTCTGGTAGCCACCACTGAAGGTATGGCCGTGCAGGCTGTAGCCGAAGTTGGTGCTCAAGGTACGGTTGTCCACCTCCCCCAGCAACGCCCTGCCCTGTTCCCTGGCGTTGAACCAGCGCCACTCGGTGAACGCCTCACCCGGCCCCGCGGCGAGGCGGTACCTGAAGCCAGCGAAATCACGGCGGAACAGGTCTTCGAGCTCGCTGGTGTGCAGGCTCACGGTCAGGTTCTTCAGCGGCTGGTAATCCGCCCCGGCGTAATACAAGCGGTCACTGCTCACCGTCGCTGAATAGGCGCCCTGTTGCGCCATCGCTGTCAGGTCCTCGAAATCGCTGGAGTCGCGCAGTTTGGTCGCATCGACCTGCAGCACGGTGAAACTGAAATCGTCCAGATCCTTGCTGACCAACTGCGCCCCGTTGAACCACTGCGGGAACAGGCGACTGTAGTTCGACGCCAGCAACGGCAATTGTGGGCTCAGCCCACCGACCTGCAACTCGGTCCGCGACAGCTTCGCCTTGAACGTGGCAACCGCCTTGCCATACTCATCCGCTGCGCGCTTGTCGCTGCCTCGCGGCAACAACCCGGTGCCGCTGCGGTCGGGCGAAGAATCGAGCTTGAGGCCCAGCATGCCGGCCGCATCCAGGCCAAAGCCGACAACCCCGTCGGTGTAGCCAGACTGCCACTTGAGCATGAAGCCCTGGGCCCACTCGCCGCGCCGCGACTGGCTGGCGGTATCGCCATGGAAATCACGGTCGAAGTAGAAGTTGCGCAGCTCCAGGCTGCCCTTGCCATCGTCGACAAAGCCTGCCTGTGCCGCCTGGCACGCGCAGCCAAGCGCCGCGAGCATCAGCGATGCCCGCCGGGGGAGGTAAATGTTCATGGTTACGCCTTGTTGTTGTTCTTGTTGGAAAGCGTTGCTGTTCAGGCCTTGGGGTTTCTGACGTAGCGCATCACCACCAGGCAGGCGATCAGGATCAGCGGGGCAATCGACAGCATGCCCATGTAGCTGCTGCCGGTCAGGTCGTTGATCTTGCCCACCATCACCGGCGCGACGATGCCGCTCAGCTGGCCGACCGAGTTGATCGCTGCGGTGCCGGTGGCAATGGCCAGGCCAGAGAAGGTCGACTGCGGAATGGTCCAGAAGATCGGAATGGCGATGAAGGTGCCCGCCGTGGCCAGTATCAGCGCCGCCATCATCGCCCAGGACGAATCGGCGTACAGGCAGGCCAACAGGTAACCCAGCGCCGAGGCCAGCAGACAATAAACAAGGTAGCGCTTGCGCTCGCCGGTGCGGTCGGAGCGCCGGGTCAACAGCACCATGCCGATGCAGGCCACCGCATAGGGGAGTGCCGACAGCATGCCGACCCACAGCATGTCCTGCACGCCGGACGACTTGATCAGGTGCGGCATCCAGAAGTTCAGCCCGTAGGAAGCGGTTTTCACCACGTAGTAGATGAACGCCATGATCGCCACTTCACGGGTCAGCAGCACCCGCCAGATCGAGCCCAGCACCGGCTTTTGCACGCGCCTGTCCTGGGCCAGGTTCGCCGCCAGCAGGTCTTTTTCCGGGCGGCTCAGCCATTTGGCCGACTCGATGTCGCGGTCCAGCTTCCACAGCACCAGCCCGCCCAGCAGCACGCACGGCAACCCCGACATCAGGAACAGCCAGTGCCAACCCGCCAGGCCCAGCACGCCGTCCATGGTCCCCAGCAGGAAACCCGCTGCCGGCCCACCCACCGCGCCGGCCAGGGGCACGGCGAGGAACCACAGGCCGTTCATCTTCGCCAGGTGCTTACGGGGGAACCAGCAGGCCAGGTAGAACAGGATCGCCGGGCCGAAACCGGCCTCCATCACCCCGATCAGGAAGCGCAGGAAATACAACGTGTACTGGGTGTAGGCGAACACCAGCGCTGCCGTGGCCAGGCCCCACGACACCATGATCCTGCAGATCCAGGCCGGCGCTCCGTAACGCTTGAGGCCCAGGCTGCTCGGCACTTCGAACAACACGTAGCCGATGAAGAACATGCTCGCAGCCAGGCCATAGGCCGCGTCGCTCAGGCCCAGTTCAGCCTGCATCTGGGTCTTGGCAAAGCTGATGTTGATGCGGTCGAAATAGGAAAACAGGAAGCAAATGATGGCCAGCGGCATGATGCGCCAGGCCACGCGGCGGTACAGCAGCAGTTCGTCAATGTGGCTGTCGGCGCGCTCGCGCGCCACTTCGCCAGTCAAGGCAACCATGGTGGATCTCCATTCTTGTAATTATTGGAGAGCGACGGCGCCCGGTGTGGGCGCCGCGTGCAACGAATCAACCAATGCGCACGAGCTTGTCCTTGAACGCCTGGCCCTTGCGCACGTATTCGGCGGCATTGGCGTGCATGCCGGCGATGGCCTCAGGGCTCAGTTCACGCACCACCTTGGCTGGCGCCCCTAGGATCAGCGAGTTGTCGGGGAACACCTTGCCTTCGGTGACGATGGCGCCGGCACCGACCAGGCAGTTGCGGCCGATCACCGCGCCATTGAGCACCACGGACTGGATCCCGACCAGCGTGCCATCGCCGATGCTGCAGCCATGCAGCATGGCCTGGTGGCCGATGGTGACATTGCGGCCCACGGTCAGGGCAAAGCCCGGGTCGGCATGCAGCACCGCCCCTTCCTGCACATTGCTGTGCTGGCCGATACGGATCGGCTCGTTGTCACCGCGCAGCACCGCCTGCGGCCACACGCTCGTGCCCTGTTCCAGGGTGACGTCGCCGATGACCGTAGCATTCTCGGCAACGAAGGTTTCCGGATGAATGTGCGGCGTCAGTGTGTCGTATCGATAGATCGCCATTCAGTGCACTCCTTGGGCCGGCTCGTCGGTTTTCAGCACGCCCGCCGCACTCAGCTCGGCGATGCGTTCATCGCTGTAGCCCAGCTCGCGCATGACCGTGTGCGTGTGTTCGCCAATCCGCGGGATCGGCCGGCGCGGCTGCAGGCGCTGGCCGTCCAGCGACAGTGGCAGCAAGGGCATCGGCGTGCTGCTGCCATCCTCCAGCAACAGGTCCGCCATGCCGCCGCTCTGGGTCAGGTGCGGGTCGTCGAACAGTTCTTCCGGGCGGCGGATCGGCGCGAACGGAATACTGTTCGCCTCCAGTTCCGCCGCCAATTGCCGGGCATCGAGGTTGGCGAAAACCTCGGCCAGGTGCGCCAGCAGCCGCGGCCGCTGCAACACCCGGTCATTGTTGGTCGCCAAAGTCGGGTCGTCGAGCAAGGCGGTCTGGCCCAGCAACTGGCACAGGGCCTGCCACTGGCCTTCACCCGTGGCAGCGACGAACATCTGCTCGCCGCCGGCGAAGGTGAACACGTCGTAGATCGCCCAGGCACTGATCCGGTTGGGCATCGGCGCCGCGGCCTGGCCGGTTACCACGTACTGCTGCATGTGCTGGGCCGCGAGCAACACGCAGTTTTCGTACAGTGCACTCTGCACTTCGCGGCCGACACCCGTGCTGTTGCGCTCATTGAGCGCGGCCAGCACGCCAATGGCGCCGAACATGCCGCCCATGATGTCGTTCACCGAACTGCCGGCGCGCAGGGGGCGGCCCACCGGCCCGGTCATGTAGGCCAGGCCCGCCATCATCTGCACCACTTCATCCAGGGCCAGGCGGTTGTCGTACGGGCCACTGAGGAAGCCCTTGTGCGAGGCATAGATCAGCCGGGGGTTACGCTGGCGGAGCGTGGCGTAATCGAAACCCAGCGTGTGCATGCGCCCGGGCTTGAAGTTTTCGATGAACACGTCGGCGCTGTCGATCAGCGCCAGCACCGCCTCTCGGCCCTGGGGCGTGTCGAGGTCGACGGCGATGCACTGCTTGTTGCGGTTGAAGGTACGGAAGAACCCCGCCCCCGCCCCGAGCAACCGGCGTGTGCCGTCACCACGGGTGGGCTCGACCTTGATCACTTCGGCACCCAGGTCGCCAAGGATCATGCCGCAGGTGGGGCCCATGACCATGTGCGAAATCTCGACGACACGAATGCCGTCCAAAGGGAGTCTGGACATTAGGCATTTCCTGGATAGTTGAGCGGCAGGCCGGCGCGGGCGATGGCGCCGTAGAGCGGTTCATCCGGCAGCGCCTCACGCAGCAGCTGGCGCGAGGCGATCAGCGCCGGCAGGTCGATGCCGGTGTCGAAGCCCATGCTCTGCAGCATGAACACCAGGTCCTCGGTCACCGTGTTGCCCGAGGCACCCGGTGCGAACGGGCAACCGCCAAGCCCGGCAAGCGATGCATCCAGCTCGCGGATGCCCTGCTGCACCGCCACCAGGCTGTTGGCCAAGGCCAGGCCACGGGTGTCGTGGAAGTGCGCGGCGCGCAGGCGTTCGCCGACAATGGCACGCACGGCCTGGATCACCGTCGCTACCTGGCCGGGGTTGGCATAGCCCGTAGTGTCGCCTAGCGAAACCAGATCGCAGCCGGCCTCGATCACCTGTCGGGTCAGCTCGCACAGGTCGGCCAAGGGCACCGCACCCTGGCGGGTACAGCCAAAGGCCACCGACATGCCGGCGATCATCTGCACCTCATGACGCCCCAGTTCGCTGCGCAGCTGGCACATGCGCCCCAGCTCCTCGACCATCTCCTGTGGCGTGCGGCGCACGTTGGCCAGGCTGTGGGCCATGCTGACCGATACCGGCGCGACAATCCGCTGGGCGCCGGACTCCAGCGCATCCTGCGCACCGCGCAGATTAGGCGCCAGCACCGTCACCAGCAGGTCGGGATAGGTCAGGGCGTGGGCCACCACTTGCCTGGCATCGGCCATCTGCGGCAGCAGCCGGGCCGGCACGAACGAGGCGACTTCCATATGGCGCACGCCAGCGGCATAGGCACCGTCGATCCAGCGCAGCTTGGCGGCAGTCGGCATCACCGCTTGCAGGCTTTGCAGCCCATCGCGCATGCCGACTTCGTTGATTGTTATTGTTGTCATCACGGTCTCTCTGTCTGAAGCGTGGGGCCAGACTAAGAGCAGCACGGCAGGCAGAAAAGACGTGTTTCACGGGCTGATCCATCGTCAGCCGCGATGGATCAGTCGCGTGACTGCCAGGCCGGCGCGCGCAGCAGCAAATGGTCGAGCAGGCGACGCGCAGACAGGCTCAAGGCATGCCGGTCGCGCATGCAGATGACAAACTCGCCCAGCGCCCAGTTATCGGTCAGCGGGATCACCCGCAGGTCGAACAGCTGCGCATAGCGCGCCACAGCCTCCTGCGGGAACACCGCCAGGCCCAGGCCGAACTGCACCAGGCGATAGGCCGCGTCGAACGACGACACGTAAGAGCGAAAGCGCAGTTCCTTGCCCGCTGCCTCGGCGCTGTTGCGCATGAAGGTATTGAGCGTGGCGAAGGCCGACAGGCCCAGGTGCTCGTAATCCAGCGTCTCTTCGAAGGCGATGCTGCCACGCCCGGCCAACGGGTGATCGGCGCCGACCACCACGGCCAGGTGATCCTGACGGTACGGCACGAACTCCAGGTCGCCGACGGCCATGGACTTGCGGCAGATGCCCAGGTCGGCACTGCCCTCTGCCACCCCGCGTACCACGTCGGGGCTGAAGCGCTCCTCGATATCGGCCTGGACCAGCGGGTTGTCGAACATGAACGCCGACAGTTCCTCGGGCAGGAACTCCATGATCGACGACACATTGGCCAGCACCCGCACATGCCCACGAGCGCCTTCGGCGTACTCGCTCAACTCGCTGTCCAGGCGCTCCATGGCCCGGGTCAGGCCACGCGCATGGCGCAACAGTGCAAGGCCCGCCGGGGTCGGCTCGACACCCCGCTTGCTGCGCTTGAGCAAGGCCGTGCCAAAGCGTGCCTCGATATCCGATATCCGCTTGCTGACCGCCGACGGCGCCATGAATGCCCGTTCGCTGGCGCGGGCGATGGTGCCGGCTTCGCAGACCACGATGAACAGGTGCAACGACAGGTGATCGAGAGGCTGCATGGCGGTACCTGATCGGGAAATGGCAGCCATCCTAGCACCTGCCAGGCCGCATAAGGCCGTATCATGGCCGCTCTACTTCAGAGGCCCGCCATGTTCGACTGGGAAGATCTGCGCCATTTCTCCGCCTTCATCAGCACCGGCTCGCTGTCCGCTGCGGCCAGGCAGCTGGGCGTCGACCACGCCACCGTGGCCCGGCGCATCGCCGCGCTGGAAGCCGCCTTGAACCTCAAGCTGGTCGACCGCCGCCCCAGGGCCTACGCGCTGACCGACGAAGGCCGCCGGGTCGGCGAATACGCCGAGCAGATGAGCCAGTCGTCGTTCGCCCTGGAGCACTTTGCCAATGCCGGCCAGCAGCAGGTCGAAGGCGAAGTGGTGCTGGCCGCCCCGCCCGGGCTGCTCGGCAGTATCATCGCCCGGCACCTGGGTGCGCTGTTGCAATGCTACCCGCAGTTGCGCCTGAAGCTGGTCGGCAGTAAGTCGCGGGCGTCGCTGGCCCGCCGTGAAGCCGATATCAGCATCACCCTGGCCAGGCCCACCGAGCCGACGCTGGTCGCCAGCCTGCTGGGTTATCTGGACTACCGCTTGTATGCCGCGCCCAGCTACCTGCGCAACACTGGCATACCACGCTACATCGGCTACGACGAATCCCAGGCCAAATCACCGCAGCAGCAGTGGTTGCTCAGCCAGACCGGCAACCAGCCCTTCGTGCTGCAGAGCAACGACCTGCGCATCCAGGCTCAGGCGGCTGCCGGCGGGGTCGGTATCGCGTGCTTGCCGGCGTTCATGGCGCAGGAACATGGCCTGGCAGTCGCCGGCAAGGATGAACAGACCATGAGCATCGAAATCTGGCTGGCCGTGCACGAGGATGTACGCAGCACGCCGCGCATCAAGGCCGTCACCGACTTCCTGCAGCACCAGGTCAAGCCGCTGCTGCGCTTGTGAATTTTTGCGGATGGCGCCTGCGCCGATTCGGGATTTCCGCAGCCTGCCATCACCGCTAAGCTTCCCTGCATCGCACAACCGATCACTGAGGAGCAGCGGATGCAATACGTCAAACTGGGCAACACTGGCCTGGACATCTCGAAACTGTGCCTGGGCTGCATGACTTTCGGTGAACCCGATGCCGGTACCCATCCCTGGACCCTGGGCGAAGCCGACAGCCGGCCGATCATCCGCCGCGCCGTCGAGCACGGCATCAACTTCTTCGACACCGCCAACAGCTACTCGGCCGGCACCTCGGAAATCATCCTCGGCAAGCTGCTCAAGGAATTCACCCGCCGCGACGAGACGGTGATCGCCACCAAGGTGTTCTTCCCCGCCAACATGTGGGAAGGCAGCACCCGCCCCAACGAACAGGGCCTGTCGCGCAAGGCGATCATGGCCAACATCGACGCCAGTCTGACCCGTCTGGGCACTGACTACGTCGACCTGTACCAGATCCACCGCTGGGACTACCACACGCCCATCGAAGAGACCATGGAAGCCCTGCACGACGTGGTCAAGGCCGGCAAGGCGCGTTATATCGGCGCGTCGTCGATGTATGCCTGGCAATTCGCCAAGGCCCAGCAGGTGGCGGCCAGCAACGGCTGGAGCCGCTTCGTGTCGATGCAGAACTACCTGAATCTGATCTACCGCGAGGAAGAGCGCGAAATGATCCCGCTGTGCCTCGACCAGGGTGTCGGCCTGATGCCATGGAGCCCGATGGCCCGCGGCCGGCTGACCCGCCCCCATGGCCAGCAGACCGAACGCACCCGCACCGACATTTCCGGGCAGTCGTTCTACGAGAAGACCGAAGTGGAAGACGGCCGGGTGATCGATGTGGTCGAGCAGATCGCTGGTGAGCGCGGCGTGCCGATGGCGCAGGTGGCGTTGGCCTGGGTGTTGGGCAAGCGTGGGGTGTCGGCGCCGATTGTCGGGGCCTCGAAAGTGGCGCAGCTGGATGATGCGATCGCAGCGCTGGCGTTCCAGCTGAGCAGTGATGAAATTGCCCGGCTGGAAGCACCCTATGTGCCGCATGCGGTGACGGGGTTCAAGTAAGCCTGCACCGGCCTCTTCGCGGGTGAACCCGCTCCCACAGGGACTGCACAGTATTCAAAGCCTGTGCAGTCCTTGTGATATTGCACTGGTTTCGAAGCCTGAGGTGATCCCTGTGGGAGCGGCTTTAGCCGCGAAGAGGCCATCAGCCCCCATGGATGAACGAGCTAATACCCCGTCATCTCCAGATACCCCCGCCCTTGAGCGCTGCCACTTACCCGCACCGGCCCTTCCCAGTAGGGAAATCGCGTGCCCATCCAGGCCTTGGCCGGCACCGCCTCGACCTGCACATCCAGGGCCATGGCGGGGACCTGCACCCGCCAGTGGGTCGGCACGCGCTTGCCGTTGTCCTGCTCGGTCCAGGCCAGCGGCGTCAGTTCGACCTCAGCCCCTTGCAGCGCCCTTACTTGCCCGTCAGGGCCAACCCAGGTGCCAGCCCGGTACGGCTGCCCCTGGTCTTCGCGCACCTGAAACAGCATCAGCTTGGCGCCACTGCCCAAGTGCAGCGAAAACCAGTCCCAGCCACTTTGCCCGGCCGCCAGCGGCTGGCTGCTCCACTCCCGGTCAAGCCAGGCCTGCCCGGTTACTGGAATGCGCTTCCCGTCCCGCACAACCTCGCCACTGACCTGATAGAACGGCTGGCTGTAGTAGTACGAAGCCTGGCCCTTGCCGGACTTCTCGCTGTAACCGCGGTCACCGTGCAGCACCAGCGGCTTGTCGCTGGCCAGGGTCAGGTCATAGCCAAATCCCTGGCCGCTGGCACGCATCTGCAAGCGACGGATATGGTCATCCCCTTGCAGCGACCAGTCGTTGATCCACGCCCGGAACGGCCCGGTTTCGACACCGGCCTGGCCAATGCCACCACGTGCCAGCGTTTCGCTGACCCGGTGGCCGCTCGGGTCGGTCAGCGCGGCGTGGCCCATCCACAGGTTGGGGCTGTTCCAGCCAGAGGTCTCGGCGCCGGGACGCAGGGCCGAGCGGAACAACGTCCATTGCACGCCCCAGTCACGGCCCTGGGCATCGCGCAGGTTGGCGGTGATGTACCACCACTCGATGCGATAGCCATCGTGGGCGCCGTGGTCGCGGGGGAATATCAGCGCGGTGTCCCGGGTAACCTGCTTGAACGCTGCCGCCTCGGCACCGAGCCCTGCATAACTCCTGGCCGGCGGCGCAGGGGCGTCACACCCGCCCAGCAGCAGGCAGGCCAGCAACAGCCAGCTTTCAACCCTCATCGGCGAACCGCCGCAACAGCTCGCCCGGCTGTCGCCGCGCCAGTTGCCACAAAGGCCAGGCGCTGGCCAGCAGGCTGCTCAGCACACCGAGCGCCGCCAGCTGCGCGAGCTGGCTGGCAAACACGTGCCAGGGCAGCCGCCAGCCGAAGGCCTGCACATTCACCACCGCCACCAGGCACCACGCCAGCAACAGCCCGAGTGGGATCGCCAGCAGTACGGTGAAACCACAGAGCATCAGCGCCTGGCCCAGGCTCAGCCAGGCCAGCCAGTGGCGCGGCACGCCCAGCGCCCACAGCGGTGCCAGCTGACCCAGGCGCTGCTGGCCCAGGGTCAGCTGGCTGATGAACAGGGCCACGCCAGCCACGCCGAGGGTAAGGCTGTTCAGCGCTGCGGTCACGGCGAAGGTACGGCTGAATATCTGCGTCGACCAGGTTTTCAGGCTGGCCTGTTCGACCAGTTGCGCTTCGTCAACGCCGAAGCGCTGCTGCACGCTATCCCTGACCTTCGCAACCTGCCCGGGCCGAATCAGCAGACTCAGGCCGCTCAGGCTCGCTGCCGCTGCGTGCTGGCGCAGCCAGTCGGCATTGACCAGCACATGCCCTTTCGGGTTGCCATAATCGGCGTAAATGCCCACCACCTGCATCCGCTGCGGCGGCTCGCCCGGCAGCTCGATTTCATCGCCGGTGCCTACCCCGAGGCGCCGCGCCAATTGTTCGCTGAGCATGGCGCCCTGCCCGCTGGCCACCTGCTGCCAAGCCGTCGGCGCCTGCTCGAGCAACGGCCAGTGTTGGCGATAGAACGGATGATCGATCACCCCTTGCACCTGCACCGGCCAATGCTGCAGGCGCCATTCGACTCGCCAGCTTGGCAGCACGGCATTGACGTCGGGGTCCTCTTGCAACTGCCGGTAAATCTGCAGCGCCTGAGTGCCATCGCGAGGCGTCACATACAAGTCTGCGGCCAGGCGCTGGTCGAGCCAGCCGACAAAGGTACGGCGGAAGCCTTCGGTCATGCCGCCCACGCCTATGCTCGCGGCCAGTGCCAGAAGCAGAGCCATCAGCGCCAGGCTCAGCGCCGGCAATTGCTGGCGGCTGTCGGCAACGAACCACTGCGCCAACGGCCGCCGGGCATGCCGCGCCAGGCCAGCGAGCAACAGCGCCAGCACGCCCGGCAACGACAGTGCGGCCGCCAGCAGCAGCGCGGCGAGCAGGCTGAAGGCACTGGGCAGGCTGTTGCCGTACAGGCCGCAGCCCAGGGCAATGACCGCCAGCACCGCGGCGGCCATGGCCTGGCGTTTCAACCAGGGCACCTGTGCCAAGCGCCAGGCCTGAGGTTGGGCCAACGCCAGCAACGGCAACCGTGCTGCACGCAGCAGGCTGTCGGTGCCGGCCAGCAGGGCACCGAGCAAGCTGACGCCAATGCCGATCAGCCACCAGTGCAGCGGCAAGTGCAGCTGCCCGGACACCTGGGCGCCATACAGGCCGCGCAGGCTGGAGGCAAAATCGGGCAGCAACAGCGCGGCCAGCAGGTAACCCGCCGCAACACCCGCCAGGCCACCGGCCACGGCGAACAATCCAAGCTCGACGGCCAGAGCCGCCAGCAACACCTTCAGGCTGACACCACACGCGCGCAACGTGCGCATCAGGCCCCGTCGTTGCTCCAGCGCCAGGCCGATGGCCGCATGGGCGATGAACAGCCCGACCACGAATGCCAGCAGGCCGAGGGCCGTCAGGTTCAGGTGAAAGCTCGCGGTCAGGCGCTGCAGGTCAGTGTCATCCTGCGCTGGCTGAACCTTCAAACGCTCGGCAAGCGTCGGCGGCAACGGCTGATCGGTGTCGCTGACCAGCCGTGTCACTTGCCCCGGCGCATCGAGCAAGGTCTGCGCCACGCCGATATCGACCAGCATCACGCCGGGCGCCACGTGTTGCATGAGGGACAGCGGCGGCAATGGTTGGCCATCGGCCGCGCGCTGCCGGCCGGCCAACATGCGCAAGGTATCCGCGCCGACCCAGGCTTGCCCGGGTGTGCCGATGAAGGCCTGCACGTCGAAGCTTGCCGGGTCGGCGCCGGCGACAGCCATGCCCGGCAGCAGGCTCAGGGGCTCGATGCCGATCAGCCTGACCGCAACGGCTGGCTCGCCGGCCAGGCGCAAGCGGCCCTCCAGCACCGGTGTCACCTGCCAGCCTTGCCTGCGCAGTTGCACGTAAAGCGCCTGGTCGAAACGCTGGCCATCGCGGGCCACGATCTGCAAATGCGCTGCCCCGCTCAGCACCGCGCTGGCCTGGGCATAGTCGCTGCGCGCCTGGGCGTTGAGGGCCTGCACGCCGGTCCACAACGCCGTCGCCAGCCACAGGCCGGTGAAAATGCTCAGGCACTGCAAACGGTGCCGCCACCAATGGCTGCCCAGCGCCTGCAGGGCAATCAGCAGGTTGTTCATGAGCCTTGCACCCGCCCCTGATGGAGCACGCAACGGTGCTGCAGGCAGGCGGCCAGGCGCGGGCTGTGGGTGACCATCAGCACACTGCTGCCAGCCTCGCCGACCAGTTGCAGGAGCAAGGCCAGCACTTCGTCGCTGCTGGCTTCGTCGAGGCTGCCGGTGGGTTCGTCGGCGAGTAACAGCGCCGGCCGGCTGGCCAGTGCCCGGCCGATGGCGACCCGTTGCTGCTGGCCGCCGGACAACTGCTCCGGGTAGCGATCCAGCAACGCCATCAAACCAAGGCGTTCGGCCAGATAGGCCAGCCATTGCGGGTCGTGGCGCCTGGCCAGGCGCGCCTGAAAGGCCAGGTTGGCCGCCACGTCGAGGCTGCTGATCAGGTTGTACTGCTGGAACACCAGGCCGATGCCCTCGCGCCGCCAACAAGCCAGGGCGGCTTCGCCGTGACCGTGCAGGGGCTTGCCATCGATGAGGATGCGCCCGCTGTCGGCACGGTCGAGGCCGGCAACCAGGTGCAGCAAGGTGCTTTTGCCGCTGCCGGACTCGCCCATCAGCGCCAGGCTGCTGCCGCGTGCGAGGTTGAGATCGACGCCGCGCAGGACCTGGAGCGGGCCTTGGGCGGTGAGGAATGACTTGTGCAGTTGCTCGATCACCAGCATCGGGCGATGGCCTTTTGGTGAGGTCAGACCTAAGGCATAGCTGCTTCCAGCGCTTGTTGGCAAATGCTTTTGTTGACTTTGAGGGCCCTTTCGCGGGCACGCCCGCTCCCACAGGATTACCTTGATCTTCAGAACTGCGCTGTACCTGTGGGAGCGGGCGTGCCCGCGAAAGGGCCAGTACAGGCGACCTAGTTCAGCAACGCATGCTGCACTTCCCCCACAGTCGCCGCCAGGCTGTTCAGGTGCAGGCTCAACACCTGTTCCACCGGTGCCTGGTCCAACGGCCAGTGCAAGGCAATGCTCCCGGCCAGCTGCCCCTGCACCCGCACCGGCAAGGCAATCGCCCGGATCAGGAACGGCAAGCGCACCGGATACTCCCAATACCCCTCGGTGCGCTGCCCGAACCCCTTGTGCGCATCCCCTTCCAGGCCACGCATCAGCTCTTCGCCGCCAACCCGCTCATGCCGGGCCAGGCGCTGCACCTCATCGACCGCCAGCTCCTTCAGGCACGCCCGGCCCATCGCCGAATGGAACAGGCTGGCATGCTGGCCAACGATCTGGCAGTTGTTCGGATAACGCTTGCGCAACACTTGTGGAATGGCGCTTTCCATCACCTCCAGCCGCTCGCCGTCGAAGCACGACAGGTCGACCACCAGCCCGGTGCGCTCGCTCAGCTCCAGCAGCATCGGCGCAGCGGTTTCCACCAGCTGGCGCTTGAAGCGCTGCTGGCGGTCGCCGAACAGCCGGCGGGCACACAGGCGGTAACGCCGGTCGCTGAGCCCGCGGTAAACCCAGCCCTGCTCCTGCAAGGTGGCGAGCATGCGCGAGGCCGTGGCCTTGGGCAGGCCGGTGAGGTAATGCAGCTCTTCAAGGCCCAGGGCCTGATGCTCGCCAAGCAGTTCGACGATGGCCAGCGCGCGCTCCACCGAGCGCACGCCGCCGCTGTCTGTCGCTGTGCCCATGGATCCGACCTCCCTGTCTGTGCGTGGATGGTCATGATGCCCAGCAAGATACGGGCCGGGCCAGCCCCTTAGCGGGCCAAGAGGCTGGGCGGCGGGCGTCGCTCCACCCAGCGGGTCAGCTGTTCATGGGCGTAGGCCAGCTGCAGCACGGCATGGTCGGCCTGGGCCGGGCCTATGATCTGCAAGCCCATGGGTAGCCCGGCAGCATTGAAGCCGACCGGCACGCTCATGCTAGGCAGGCCGGCCAGGGTTGGCCCGATCACCACTTCCATCCAGCGGTGATAAGTGTCCATGGTCCGCCCCCCGACCTCCTTCGGCCAGGCCTCGGCTGCGTCGAAAGGGAACACCTGGGCCGAAGGCAGCAGCAGGAAATCGTAACGCTCGAACAGTTTGTGCAGGGCCTGGTACCACGCGCTGCGGTCCAGCGACGCCTGATAGACAGCGGCGGCGCTAAGCTGCAGGCCCCCCTCCACTTCCCATTGCGCCTCGGGTTTGAGCAGCGCCCGCTTGCCTGGGTCGGCATAGGCCGCTGCCAGGTTGCCGTGCACCAGGAAGTGGCGGTGAGTCAGCCAGCATTGCCACAACCGGGCCTGATCGAACGCCGGCTGGCAGGCCTCGACTTCACAGCCGAGCTCGGCGAAATCGGCCAAAGCTGCTTCGCACAGGCCCAGCACACCGTCTTCCATTGGCAGATAGCCGTCGTAGTCGCCCAGCCAGCCGATACGTGCGCCTTTGAAATCTCGCTGCAGCCCGGCCGCGAAATCCCGCCTACCGTCGTTGAGCGACAAGGGCACCCGCGCATCATGCCCGGCCTGCACTGTCAGCAAACGGGCGACATCGGTGACGCTGCGCCCCATCGGCCCCTCGGTGGCCAGTTGCTGTATGAACAGCTCCGGCGTCGGCCCGTACGGCACGCGCCCCAGCGACGGGCGCAAACCGAACACGTTGTTGAACGCAGCCGGGTTGCGCAGAGACCCCATCATGTCGCTACCATCGGCCACCGGCAGCAGGCGCATGGCCAATGCCGCCGCCGCACCGCCACTGCTGCCACCCGCCACGCGGCTGTGGTCATAGGCATTGGTGGTGGTGCCGAACAGCGTGTTGTAGCTCTGCGAGCCCAGGCCGAATTCCGGCACGTTGCTCTTGCCGACGATGATCGCCCCACTGGCCCGCACCCGCGCCACGCTGATGGCGTCGTGTGCCGGCACCTGCCCGGCGAACAGCGGCGAGCCCAGGGTGGTGCGCAGCCCGGCGGTGGCGGCCAGGTCCTTGATCGCCTGCGGCATGCCATGCATCCAGCCGCGGGACTGGCCACGCGCCAGTTCGCGGTCGCAGGCATCGGCCTCGGCCAGCAGGTCTTCACCAGCGCGCAGCGATACCAGCGCATTGACCTGCGGGTTGCAGCGCTCGATATGGCCCAGATAAGCCTGCATCACCTCGCGGCACGCCACCTGGCGGTCATGGATGGCCCGGGACAAGGCCTCGGCGTCGAGGGCGACGATCGGGTCGATGGCTAACGCGTTCACGGTTTCACTCCCAGGTTGTAGGCGACGGCCTTGCCGGCGCGCGGTGCTTCTTTCAGGCAATAGGTACCCAGCAGGGTCAGCAGGCAGGCGAACAGCACGTAGAACGACGGCGCCACCGGGGTACCGAGCACCTTGCTCAGCCAGGTGACGATCAGCGGAGCGAAGCCGCCGAACACCATTACCGCCACGTTGTAGGCCACCGACACACCCGTTGAGCGTACCGCGACCGGGAACTGCTCGGCCAAAGCAGTCGGCGCCGGGCCGAAGAAACCGCCGATGGCCGTGCACAACAGCAGCTGCATCACCAGCAGGCGCTCGATCGAAGGCGCTGCGGCCACCCATACGTACAGCGGGTAGACCATGACGAAGAACGCCAGGGTAAAGGCCATCAGCACCGGCCGTCGGCCGAGCCGGTCCGACAGTGCGCCGGCCAGCGGAATCACCACGGTCATCAGGCCGACGGCCAGCATCTGCACCAGCAGCACCTGGTCCAGCGGCAGGCCAAGGTTCTTGTGGGCGAAGGTCGGCATGTTCACCAGCACCACGTAGAACGACACTGTCGCGCCACTGGCCAGGCCCATCGACACCAGCAGGCTGCGGCGCTGCTCGCGCAGCACCTGCCACAGGCTCGGCGCCTGGCCCCTGGCCTGTTTGCGCGCTTCCAGGAACTCCTCAGGTTCTGCCATGTGCTTGCGGATCCACAGCCCCACCGGGCCGATCAGCAAGCCGAGCACGAACGGGACCCGCCAGCCCCAGCTGTCCAGCGCCTCGGGCGTGCACAGATGGGTGACCAGCGCCACCATCGCCGCGCCGGAGAACACCGCCAGGCACTGCCCCACCAATTGCCACGAGCCATACAGGCCCTTGCGGTCGGCCGGCGCGCTTTCTACCAGAAACGCCGTGGCGCTTGCGTATTCGCCACCGGTGGCAAAGCCCTGCAGCATGCGCGCTACCACGATCAGCAACGGCGCACCCATGCCTATGGCCAGGTAGTTCGGTGCGAACGCGATCATGGCAATGGACACCGTCATCAGGCGGATGATCATCTGCATCGCCGCCTTGCGCCCCTTGCGGTCGGCATACACGCCCAGCAACACCCCACCCACAGGGCGCATGAAAAAGCCCACGCCAAAGGTGGCCAAGGCCATCAACAGGGAGCTGTATTCATCGTCCGAGGGGAAGAACTGGCGGGCGATGATGCTCGCCAGAAAGCCGTACACGATAAAGTCATACCACTCCAGCGCATTACCGATGACCGCCGCCACCACTTGCCGGGTACGCGACGCGCCTGTATTGGAAATCTGCATGCGGAACACTCCATTCAGGTTCAAGTGATCGCCCAGGCGCAGCCGCGCCCGGGTTCCAGCGGCAGTCGTCAATACAGCGAAGTCAGGCCGGCTTGAGCCAGCTCTCGGCCAGCGCGCCCCAGTAGGCGGCGCCGGTCAGCAGGATGTCGTCGTTGAAGTCATAGGCCGGGTTGTGCACCATCGGCCGCTGCACACCATTGCCGATGAACAGGTAGGCGCCGGGGCAGCGTTGCAGCATCCAGGCAAAGTCCTCGCTGCCCATCAGCTTGCGGGTGTTGCCATCGACCTTGTCGGCGCCCAGCAGCGCTTCGCCGACCTGCCGGGCAAAGGCGTTTTCCGCGGCATGGTTGACCAGCACCGGGTACGCCGGCCGGTGTTCGATGCTGGCCTTGCAGCCAAAGCTTTCGGCCTGGCTGACGATGATCGCCCGCACCCGCTCCAGGGTCTGCGCCCGCACCTGGGCATCCAGCGCCCGCAGGCTCAGGCGCAGCAGCGCCTGCTGCGGAATCACGTTGGCCGCCTCGCCCGCCTGCAGCGCACCGACCGTGACCACCGCCGCCTCCTGGGCATCGATATTGCGCGCCACCACCGTCTGCAACGCCATCACCACACTGGCCGCCGCCACCAGCGGGTCGACCGTCAGGTGCGGCATCGAACCATGCCCGCCGACGCCCTCGAGGGTGACCGTCAGCAGGTCCTGCGAGGCCATCATCGGCCCTTCACGAAAGCCCAGGTGCCCAGCCGGCAGCCCCGGCATGTTGTGCATGCCGAACAGTGCGTCACAAGGGAAGCGCTCCAGCAGCCCATCGGCGAGCATCGCCTCGGCCCCGCCCTGGCCTTCCTCGGCCGGCTGGAAGATCAACGTCAGCGTGCCATCGAACTGCCGTGTAGCAGCAAGGTAACGCGCCGCACCCAGCAGCATGGTGGTGTGGCCATCGTGGCCGCAGGCGTGCATGCAGCCTTGGTGGCGGCTGCTGTAGGCGGCACCGGTGGCCTCGTGGATCGGCAGCGCGTCCATGTCGGCACGCAGGCCCAGCTTGCGCGGGCTGCTGCCGTTGCGCAGTACACCGACCACACCGGTCTTGCCGATGCCGGTGTGCACCTCGTAGCCCCACTGCTGCAACAGCGTGGCGACCAGGGCCGAGGTGCGGCTTTCTTCGAAGCCGAGTTCGGGGTGGGCGTGGATATCGTGGCGGATGGCGTGCAGGTCGCTGGCTACGTCGTTGAGCCAGGCCAGGATGTGCTGGTGTTGCTGCATGGGGAATCTCCTCGCGCGGGTGGGGCCCGTTCTTGTTGTTCGCTTCGAGATCACGACGGGAAAGGCAGGTCGTGCTTGGCGACAGATAAGCGCGAGTGGCGAGGGAGTACAAACGAATGTGGTTCCGCGTGGTGGAACCACCTTAGGCTCTGTCTGAAAATAGCCGTCGCATACACCGCAAGACACAAGCTAGCGAGACCATCGCGGCATAACTTTTTGCGAGCTTGTCGAAGCGCGTGTCGACTCGGCGCTTCTCTTTCAGCCAGCCAAACATGCGTTCGAAGATGTTGCGCTGTCGGTATTTGGGCCGGTCGAACAGTCTGGTAGCGCTTCGGCGTCGTAGCCCTTGTCGGCGAGCAGCCATTTGCAGCGCTTGCGCGGGTGGCCACGTTGGCTCGAGGGAATGCTGACCTCGTCCAACAGTGGTTGTGCGTAGCTGATGTTACCGGCTTGACCGCCAGAGAGAAGGAAGCGCAACGGTATCCCGTTGGCGTCGCAGAGCATGTGGATTTTGGTTATCAGGCCGCCACGGCTGCGGCCTAGAGCGTGATCGGCAGGCTCGTCAGGCTCCCGCTTTTCCGCGCTCCAGAAGCACGGTTGCTCTAACAGCGGTCGAATCGATCATCCAGGTGCGGGGATCGATCAAGCCTTTGTCATTGAGCCTGAGGTGCAATCGTCTGAGCATTTGATCGAACGTTCCGCGATTTCGCCAGACTCGGAAGCGGTGATAGACCGTCGCCCAAGACCCGAAACGCTTTGGCATATCTCGCCAGGCTGCTCCTGAGCAGAGCACCCAGAGCACACCATCGAGCATCAAGCGATCACTGCTGCCGGGCCTGCCCCTAACGTGGGCTGCCGTGAAGAGATCGGCGACTACTGCCCACGCTTGATCCGAGAGTTCGTAACGCTTTGCCATCACAGAATTCCTTTCCGTAGATGTTCGGCGACTGTACAGAACCCAAACGGTTCCAGGGCCACATATGAGTCTCTTGGGATTTCAGACAGAGCCTAGTTATAGCTCATCAAAGTCTGACCATGGATCATATCTATAATTCTCATCTACCGCAACGAATGAAATTCCTTTCAATTCCTTCGCAGCCGATTTAAATCTATCACTGCAAAAAATCTGTAGTGTTTCCTGACAACGAAATATATCACTTTTTATACCTGGCAAAACCACAAACGAGTCTATCTTTTCAATAGTAACCTCGCCGGGATATAGTGGACTAGCAATAACACTTCCGGTTTCCAAGTCCTTCGCAGCCTCATAGCGAGATGACGTCTTGTCTAAAACAGGCAAGCTTTCACCCGGCAAGAAAATAAAATACTCATCTTTTCTGACCTTGTTGCCAAATGATATCTCGAGCGGAATAGCCCTATAGCGCGCACCTAATAAATCACAAACCCCCAAAAACTTTCGTGAAACATACGTCACGCTAACCTGATAAAAATCAAAATCCAGGATATCGATATTAATATTCGAATCCGAAAGAGCAAGATGATATGAATTCCTTACCTCCAACCGCTCAGGATGACATTCATACGGGGACCACTCAAATCTATCGTGATTAAAAGAACCCGTCAAATTATCTGGGCACCCCGCACCCGCACAGTTATAGTGCATTGCGTAAAACATATTTACCTCAAGACTCATAACAATCACCCCGTGATTGCATCCACAATAAATTTATTCGCCTCAAGTCTCTCTAGCGAAATTTTGAACTTCCCAATGCCCAAGGCTCGTTGCGTATAAGAATATCTCCCACCTCGAAGTATGAATTTAGCTTAGACACTTTCGCTTCAATTACAGCTGCATACTTGCCGTGATTTGACCAATGCCCAGGCAAATTAATTCGCTGCGTTAGTGTTTTACCGATCTCAGCCTGTTTAGCCACCCGTCGCCCCAGGCTGTCGTACCGATACTGCCCGGTACTCTCCAGCTTGCCGTTAACCAGGCTCTCAGCCCGAACCAGCCGGTTCTCGCAGTCACAGGTAAAGGTCTGCAGCTTGCTGTGCCCCGAGCGCTTCTCGATCAGGTTGCCCCAAGGATCGTAGCGGAACTCTTCACTGCCCAGCAGCGAGCCGGTATCGCGACGCGCAACTGGCCGTTGGCTTCGTACTCGTACTTGATCTCTCCACGCAGCTTGTCGAGGGTCCGCACCAACTCTCCGGCCGGGTCGTACTGGTAGCGGCGGTGAATCGGGTTGTAAGCGTGGTCCACCAGCAGCGAGGTATTGATGCCGGTGTTGTGAATCTGCGAGAGCTTGTCCGCGGGCAAGGTCGAGGCAAACTGCCAGGCCTTGCGCCCCATCGCGTCATAGCCAAAGCAA
>NZ_BCBG01000032.1:0-63248 GCF_001320485.1 Pseudomonas sp. NBRC 111130 | reverse complement strand
TCCCATGTTGAACACCCTTCTACCCATCCTGCTGTTCGCTGCCCTTGGCCTGGCAGTGCTCGGCGCCCTGCGCCGGGTGCGCATGTGGCGCCGTGGCCGGCCGAGCAAGGTCAACCTGATCGGCGGCCTGCTGGCCATGCCGCGGCGTTACCTGGTCGACCTGCACCACGTGGTCGAGCGCGACAAGTACATGTCCAAGACCCACGTGGCCACTGCCGGTGGCTTCGTGCTGTCGGCTGCGCTGGCGATCCTGGTGCACGGCTTCGGCCTGCAGAGCAAGATCCTCGGCTACGCGCTGCTGGTGGCCACCGTGATCATGTTCACCGGCGCCATCTTCGTCTTCAAGCGCCGCCTGAACCCGCCTGCGCGCCTGTCCAAGGGCCCGTGGATGCGCCTGCCCAAGAGCCTGCTGGTATTCGCTGCCAGCTTCTTCATCGCCACCTTGCCGGTCGCCGGCATCCTGCCGGCCAATACCGGCGGCTGGGTGATGGTCGGCATTCTCGGCCTGGGTGTGCTGTGGGGCGTGTCGGAGCTGTTCTTCGGCATGACCTGGGGCGGCCCGATGAAACACGCCTTCGCCGGTGCCTTGCACCTGGCCTGGCACCGCCGTGCCGAGCGCTTCGGCGGCGGCCGCTCCACCGGCCTCAAGCCGCTCGACCTGGAAGACCCGAACGCGCCGCTGGGTGTGGAAAAGCCGGTGGATTTCACCTGGAACCAGCTGCTCGGCTTCGATGCCTGCGTGCAGTGCGGCAAATGTGAAGCCATGTGCCCGGCGTTCGCCGCCGGCCAGCCGCTGAACCCGAAAAAACTCATCCAGGACATGGTCATCGGCCTGGCCGGTGGCAGTGACGCCAACTTTGCCGGCAGCCCTTACCCAGGCAAGCCACTGGGTGAACACAGCGGCAACCCGCACCAGCCGATCGTCAACGGCTTGGTCGATGCCGAGACGCTGTGGTCGTGCACCACCTGCCGGGCCTGCGTCGAGGAATGCCCGATGATGATCGAGCACGTCGATGCCATCGTCGACATGCGCCGCCACCTGACCCTGGAAAAGGGCGCGACCCCGAACAAGGGCGCCGAGGTGCTGGAAAACCTGATCGCCACCGACAACCCTGGCGGCTTCGCCCCCGGCGGGCGAATGAACTGGGCGGCCGACCTCAACCTGCAGCTGCTGTCGGAGGTGAAGTCCACCGAGGTGCTGTTCTGGGTCGGTGACGGTGCCTTCGACATGCGTAACCAGCGCACCCTGCGTTCGTTCGTCAAGGTACTCAAGGCTTCCGGTGTGGACTTCGCCGTGCTCGGCCTGGAAGAGCGCGACAGCGGCGACGTGGCGCGCCGCCTGGGCGATGAAGCGACCTTCCAGCAACTGGCCAGGCGCAATATCCAGACCTTGGCCAAGTACAAGTTCCAGCGCATCGTCACCTGCGACCCGCACAGCTTCCACGTGCTGAAGAACGAGTACGGCGCGCTGGGCGGTGACTACCAGGTGCTGCACCACAGCACCTACATCGCCGAACTGATCGCGGCCAGGAAGTTGAACCTCGGCCAACACAAAGGTGGCAGCGTCACCTACCACGACCCGTGCTACCTGGGCCGTTACAACGGTGAATACGAAGCCCCGCGTGAAGTGCTCAAGGCGCTGGGTATCGAAGTGCGCGAAATGGCGCGTTCGGGCTTCCGTTCCCGGTGCTGCGGTGGTGGCGGCGGTGCGCCGATCACCGACATCCCTGGCAAACAGCGGATTCCGGACATGCGCATGGACGATATCCGCGAGACCGAGGCCGAGCTGGTGGCTGTGGGTTGCCCACAATGCACCGCGATGCTCGAAGGTGTGGTTGAACCGCGTCCCCAGATCAAGGACCTCGCCGAGCTGGTGGCGGATGTGCTGATCGAAGAGGAAGCTGCCGCGGCCCCAAAGTCGCCAACGGTTAAACGCGAACCTGCGGAGGTGCACTGATGAGCGAGATTATCCGCCGCGACCCACGCGCCGAGTGGATCGCCCGTAACCGTCTGCATCCGCTGCATGCGGCGATGCAGACGCAACAGACCCGCTGGATGGGGCCCAACGGCCTGATCCGCAAGAATCCCCATGCGCTTGCCGCAGGTTTCATCGGTCCGGCCGGGCTCAAGCGCATCGACCGCAGCGGTGCCCAGCAGGGCACTGGTGTCGGCGGGCGGCGTACGGCGGCAGCCGAAGTACAGCTGCCGCTGCACCAGGTTCCGGCGCCGGCGTTCTACATCGCCGTGGTACCGGACATGGTCGGTGGCCGCCTGAGCAGCCACGACCGCGACCTGCTGGGCCTGGCCCATGGCCTGGCCGGCAGCGACGGCGCAGTGCTGGCGGTGGTGTTTGGTGAACACAAGGAAAGCAACTTTTCCACAGCCGGTGTCGATCGCCTGCTGGTGCTCGATGGCGAGGCATTCGAAGGTTATGCACCAGAGCAACGGGTGCAGGGGCTGCGGGCTGTGGATAACCAGTTCGCTCCGCGTCACTGGCTGCTGCCCGATAGCCGCAGCGGCGGCGGCGAGCTGGGTCGGCGCCTCGGTGCGTCGCTCGGCGAGCGCCCGGCGACGCGTGTCTGGCAGGTCAAGGACGGCCAGTGCATCGGCCGCGCCGGCGCCGGCCAGCAAGACCTGCAACGTGCTGTGCCCCGCCTGATCCTGGGGGCGGCGGAGTGTGCCGAGCCGGTCAGCGAAACCCGTCACGAAGCGCTGCCGGTGGAGTTGTCCACAAGCGTGGTGCGTAGCCTGTCGCGCATCGAGGACCTGGGTGCGGTGGCGGTCGACCCGGCGACCATCGCCATGGCCGAGGCCGAATTCATCGTCTCGGGCGGCAACGGTGTCAAGGACTGGGACCTGTACCACAAGGCCACTGCGGCCCTCGGCGCCACCGAAGGCGCCTCGCGGGTGGCGGTGGACGACGGCTTCATGCCGCGCAACCGCCAGGTCGGTGCCACCGGCACCTGGGTGACTGCGCGGGTCTATGTGGCTGTGGGTATCTCTGGCGCGATCCAGCACCTGCAGGGCATCGGCGCCTGCGACAAGGTGGTGGCGATCAACATGGACCCGGGTTGCGACATGATCAAACGGGCCGACCTGTCGGTGATTGGCGACAGTTCGGCGATTCTCAAGGCACTGATCGAAGCTGTGGACAACTTCCGCAGCGGCGGCCAGCGCGACGCGGCTTAAGGGCACGAGCATGAGTACGAAAGTGATCAGCCTGGTTTCCATCGGTGCCCACCCCAGCTCCGGGCGAGCTCGCCGCGCCGAGCAGGACGCCCGCGCCGTGGAGCTGGGCCTGCAGCTGGCTGGGGGTAACTTGCAGGTGGTGCATGCCGGCGACCCACGGGAAGAGGCACTGCGCGCCTACCTGGGCATGGGCCTGGGCCATCTGGACGTGCTGGAACAGCCGGCAGGGGCCGATGTGCTGGGCGTGCTGGGTGATTACCTGCGCGATGCTGGCGCTCAGCTGGTGCTGACCGGCAGCCAGGCCGAGACCGGTGAAGGGTCGGGCATGCTGCCGTTCCTGCTGGCCGAGAAGCTCGGCTGGCCGCTGGTGGTAGGGCTGGCTGAAGTGGAGTCGATCGACAACGGCACTGCTCAGGTATTGCAGGCCTTGCCGCGCGGTCAGCGGCGTCGGCTTAAGGTGCGCCTGCCGTTGCTGGCGACTGTGGATAACGCAGCGCCCAAGCCACGCCAGAGCGCCTTCGGCCCGGCGCGCCGGGGTGTGCTGGCGGCGCGCAATGTGGCGATCGTCGAGGATGAACTGCTGGCTGACGCCGAGCTGCAACCGGCGCGGCCAAGGCCCAAGCGGCTCAAGGTGATCAAGGCCAAGAGCGGTGCCGACCGGATGAAGGCAGCCACGGCCAAGGCCAGTGGTGGCGGCGGCAAGGTGCTGAAGGATGTTTCTCCACAGGAAGGCGCCGAAGCCATTCTCAAGCTGCTGGTGGAGGAGGGTGTCTTGCGCTGAGCCTGACCGCACTTTTTTGTAGGAGCGGCCTTGTGTCGCGAAAGGGCTGCGCAGCGGCCCCAGGATGTCAGCGCAATTGCACATATTGCTGGGGCTGCTTTGCAGCCCTTTCGCGACACAAGGCCGCTCCTGCAAAAACAGCGGTTATTGCCGGACCACGTTGAACGCCCATTTCGCCAGCCTTTCGGTCACCGGCAGGAACGACACCCGCTCCCCCGCCGACAATCCCCCGTTCACCGCTGCACAACGCAACACCAGGTAGTTCCACGCTTGCCCCTCGGCGCGGATTACCCCCAATCCGTTGCCTTCATCGAACCATTTCACCGTCCCATTCAGGCGCCTGTGCATAAGTTATTCCTGAGTAGTGCCAAAATAGTGGCACCCACTGAAGCACAAGGGGCGATCTGGCGAAACTGGCAAAAATGTCAGGTGCAACGGAATTTTGCCCACGGAATCTGTTCGCCAAGGTGTGGATAAAGTGTTTGTGCTTCGCTGCAGGCCCCGAAGCCAAAGGGATTCAGGGTGTTGATCAAAGAACGTCCAACTCACTCGAAAATTGCTAAATCCATGATGAATTGGTGTTTTTTGTATTTATCCACAGGTCAGTTGCAGAGTTGTTCAGGAATTCTGTTTATCGACCTGTGGACAAGGTGTTCGATAATCTCTGTGGCCCTTTAAAACAAAGGGATTCAGGGCTTTGATCAATATTTGACCAGGTCGACCTGTCAGTTTTACCAGTATCCAGATGGGGTCGTCGGCTTCATTGTCGACATTACGAAAATCAGGGGCCGAGCGCTGAGCAATGAGACGATCCTGCTTGTTGGTGGCAGATATGCAGCGTGCGGCTCAGGGCGCTGTAGGTAACCAATGCTCGTATGAAAGGGCTTTCACTCCTTATGGATACGCGCCAATTGCACCTGGTCCGCTGACCGCGTTTGCTGGCCAACGTCTTGACCCTCTGACAGCGTGTTATCACCTTGGCAACGGCCACCGGCTATATGGGCCCGGCCTGATGCGTTTTCTCAGTCCCGATAATCTGAGTCCCTTTGGCCAGGGTGGACTCAATTCCTACGCCTATTGCGCTGGAAACCCCATCAACTACATCGACCCCTCTGGCAAGTTCTGGACTGTTCTGGGGTCAATCGAAATGACCAGATCCACATCAGTTGCAGCTTATGTCGGCCTCAACCTTGCTGCGTTGACGAGCAGAATCCAGAGCCGCTCGGCGCTTTGGGCCAGTCGACAGCTCATGGTCGAGTCTGCGTTGGTACTGACCGGAGTGGGCATGCTGTTCAGCGGCTCGCAAAGGTTGGAGCCAGTCGCCTTGGGCATGATAAGTCTTGGCAATGCATCGTCGATCATCAAGTCCGGAGTCACCATCGCAAGAAATTTGGCGGGTGGCTTGAGGCAGGTTGCGAGCGTAGCCGGGCAGAATGTCAGGTATGTATCCGGTTTTGACGCTTTGCCTGTACCGGCCCGGTCAGCGCCCACTTCACCACCTTCCCAAGTGCAACCGGCTCAGCAAGCTGCCGGGCCTGTCGTGATCAATTCCAACCAGCATGTGAGCATTGAGATGTCTGGACAGAATTCTCCAGAATCCGCCCGCAGCATCAGGAGCGGGAGACGGCACTCCACAGAAACACACGAAAATACCCGACTGTGATTTTCCATGGACGCGCGTACCTTCACTGTCTACGGTACTTTTCATGGCATGCCCAACTCGCGCCTGGCATTCTGCGGCGAATATCGAGACCCTTTGACTGGCCATTATCATCTTGGCCGCGGCCATCGTACCTACGACCCATTACTGATGAGATTCCATAGCGCTGATGCCCTGAGCCCCTTCGGTATAGGCGGCATCAATGCGTACAGCTATTGCTCCGGCGATCCTGTCAATCGAGTCGATCGCAATGGCGCATTCTCCTTACCGAACTCACTTTTCCTGACAGCCTTGGCAGAGGGTGCCCTCAACGTCATCGATGGGGTCTTGTCAGCGCTCAAGGTAGTCGTACAGGGGCGTTTGCAAAATGCCGCGCCTTCACTTACCCAGCAACTTCAGGTACTCGCCAAGACACACAAGGGTACTTTGAAAGTGACTGCATCGGCTTTGGTCTGGTCCGAACTAGGCAGTCCAAGCGTTCCATTGATAAAGGACAGTATCGTGGTGGGGGCTGCGGCCACCAGCCTCGGTGTCACGGAGCGCTTGCTGAATATCCAGCAGCATGCGGCTGTGGTGGTGCCCTATCTGTGGCAGTCACCAGCCCAGTTGCCCAGTGTAGCCGTTGAAGCACTGGGGATCCTGACAGGGGTAACCCCGGTGCTGACGGCAGGCAAAAATGTCATGCAGAGAATTCGTGGGAACGCGGTAGATCTGCCTGCTCGTGGATGAGCCAAGCACCAGGCAGCCAATCGCTTGCCTGCCTGGTTCGACCCTGTCTATTGCGCCTGCACTTCCTTCAGATACGGCGCCGGCTCCGCCCCGAGGTTGTTCAACACCCGCTGGCTGTACCAGTCAATGAAGTTGACCACACCAAACTCGTAAGTCTTCGAGTACGGCCCAGGCTGGTACGCAGTGGAGTTGATCCCGCGCTGGTTCTCTTCCGCCAGGCGGCGGTCCTGATCGTTGGTGGCGTCCCACACCTTGCGCATGTGCTCCGGGTCGTAGTCCACGCCTTCCACGGCATCCTTGTGCACCAGCCACTTGGTGGTGACCATGGTCTCCTGGGCGCTGATCGGCCACACGGTGAAGACGATCATGTGGTCGCCCATGCAGTGGTTCCACGAGTGCGGCAGGTGCAGGATGCGCATCGAGCCCAGGTCCGGGTTCTTGATGCGGCCCATCAGCTTCTGGCAGGCCTGCTTGCCGTCCATGGTCATCGACACGGTGCCCTTGAGCAGCGGCATGCGCACGATGCGGTTACGCAGGCCGTGGCTCTTGTGCAGGTACGGGATCTTCTCGGCTTCCCAGGCAGCGGCGGAGGCGGCCACGTGGTCCTTGAAGGCCTGGTCGGCGCGAGGGTCGTTGGTGTCGTCCCACTCCAGCAGGGTTTGCAGCAGTTCTGGGTGGGAACCGGAGCAGTGGTAGCACTCGCGGTTGTTTTCCAGCACCAGCTTCCAGTTGGCCTTTTCCATCAAGGTGGTCTGCACCGCCACCTTGGTGTTCTCCATGTCGTACGGTTCCATGTAGTGGTCCAGGGTGGCCAGGAACTCGTCGATAGCCGGTGGGTTTTCCGCCAGGCTGATGAAGATATAGCCGCCGGCCACCTTCACGTGCACAGGCTTGAGGCCGTATTGCTTCATGTCGAAATCGGCGCCCATTTCGGTGCCCGCGAACAGCAGGCGACCGTCCAGCTCATAGGTCCACTGGTGGTAGTGGCAGACCAGCTTGGCCACCTTGCCTTTGTCGCTCACGCACAAACGCGAACCGCGGTGGCGGCAGACGTTATGGAAGGCGTGTACCTTGCCTTCGGCACCCCGCACCACGAGGATCGGGTTCTTGCCGATCTGCAGCGTGATGTAGTTGCCCTTGGCCGGGATCTCGCAGGTCATGCCGGCGATCAGCCATTCCTTCTGGAAGATCTCCTGCATGTCGATCTGGAACAGACGCTCGTCGGTGTAGAACGGCTGGGGCAGCGAGTAGGTGCGCTCGCGGGTCTGCAGCATCTCGGCGGTGGCCTTGCGTGCAGGTTCCAGTGGATCGCCCAGGCTCAGGGTTGCGGTGACGTCCATCGTGTATTCCTCGGGGCCGTGCGCGGCCGGCTAAAGGTGGCTAATCGTTGTTGTGGTGCCGCAAGGCTGCTTTTCGCAAACAAACAGCTGGTTGTTTTGCCGTGGAGTGTGCGTCCGAAGGCGCCATGAACCGTATCCATGGGCGACATGGCCGATTTGAATTACGACGCGCCAGCCCTTGTAGCGCGGGGCTGGTCGCGATAAGCACGCCGATGTCGCTGGCAGGAATGTACGTCGCTCACGGCTTGCGCATTATCGGAGCCATAAAAAGGGCCATAGTCGGCCGCTGGAGATGAACATGTCCGATACCTTCCTCAATCCGGTCACCACCCAGACCTGGGCCAACGGCCGCCACATCGTGCGCTGCGTCAAGGTCATCCAGGAGACCTGGGACGTGCGCACCTTCTGCTTCATGGCCGACCAGCCGATCATGTTCTTCTTCAAGCCCGGGCAGTTCGTCACCCTGGAGCTGGAGATCGAAGGCAAGCCGGTGATGCGTTCGTACACCATTTCCAGTTCGCCGTCGGTGCCCTACAGCTTCTCGATCACGGTCAAGCGCGTACCGGGCGGGCTGGTGTCCAACTTCCTCCACGACACCATGCACGAAGGCGCCGAGCTGCCGGTGCATGGCCCGGTGGGGTTGTTCAACGCCATCGATTTCCCGGCGGGCAAGGTGCTGTACCTCTCCGGTGGCGTAGGCATCACCCCGGTGATGTCGATGGCGCGCTGGTTTTACGACACCAACGCCAACGTCGACATGGTGTTCGTGCACAGCGCCCGTTCGCCGAAGGACATCATCTACCACCGCGAGCTGGAACAGATGGCGTCGCGCATTCCCAACTTCAGCCTGCACATCATCTGCGAGAAGCATGGGCTGGGTGAGCCTTGGGCGGGCTACCGCGGTTACCTCAACCAGCGCCTGATGGAGCTGATCGCGCCGGACTACATGGAGCGCGTGGTGTTCTGCTGCGGCCCGACGCCGTACATGACCGCGGTCAAGCGCATGCTCGAAGCGGTCGGCTTCGACATGAAGAACTACCACGAGGAGTCGTTCGGCGCGACGCCCCCTGAGGCCAAGGCCGATGCCGTGGAACATGCCGAGCAGGCGGCCGACGCACCGGAAGTGGATGCATCGGACCTCAACCTGGTGGAGTTCATCGGCAGCGAGAAGAGCATTCGCGTCGCCCCGGGCGAGACCGTGCATGCAGCGGCAGCGAAGGTTGGCCTGATGATCCCGAAAGCCTGCGGCATGGGCATCTGCGGGACCTGCAAGGTGCTCAAGCTGGGCGGCGAAGTGGAGATGGAGCACAACGGCGGGATTACCGAGGACGACGAAGCCGAGGGCTACATCCTGTCGTGCTGCAGTGTGCCAAAGGGGGATGTGCGGATCGATTACTGATCCGAGATTGCCGGGGCTGCTTCGCAGCCCTTTCGCGACACAAGGCCGCTCCCACAGGTACTGCGCAGATTGAAGGCCTGCGCGGTACCTGTGGGAGCGGCCTTGTGTCGCGAAAGGGCCGCAAAGCGGCCCCGGCATTTTGAAGTCAGGTGCGGAACCGAGCCACCAGGCCATTGAGGTCCACCGCCAAACGCGACAGCTCGGCACTCGCTGCGCTGGTCTGATGCGCCCCGGTAGCACTCTGCACCGACAGGTCATTGATGTTCACCAGGTTGCGGTCTACTTCCCGCGCCACCTGCGCCTGCTCTTCCGCCGCGCTGGCGATCACCAGGTTGCGCTCGTTGATCTGCGCCACAGCCCCGGCAATGGTATCCAGAGCCATGCCCGCACCCTTGGCGATATTCAGCGTCGATTCGGCGCGCTCGGTGCTGGTGCGCATCGATTCCACCGCCTCTTCGGTACCGCCCTGAATGCTGCCGATCATGCGCTCGATCTCGCTGGTCGACTGCTGGGTGCGGTGCGCCAGCGCCCGCACTTCATCCGCCACCACGGCAAACCCCCGCCCGGCCTCACCGGCACGCGCCGCTTCGATCGCCGCGTTCAGCGCCAGCAGGTTGGTCTGGTCGGCCAGGCCGCGGATCACGTCGAGGACCTTGCCGATATCACGCGACTGTTCGGCCAGGTGGGTGATCAGCCTGGCGGTGGCCTGCACGTCGCCGCTCATGCGCTCGATGGCACCCACGGTTTCCATGACCAGGTCACGACCGTCGCCGGCCGAGCGGCTGGCTTCGCTTGAAGCCTCCGAAGTGCTGACCGCATTGCGCGCCACTTCTTCCACGGCGCTGGTCATCTCGGTAACGGCGGTGGCCGCCTGTTCGATTTCATTGTTCTGCTGCTGCAGGCCGCGGGCGCTTTCGTCGGTGACGCAGTTCAGTTCCTCGGCTGCGGAGGCCAGCTGGGTGGCGGAACCGGCGATCAGTTGCAGAGTGTCGCGCAGCTTGTCCTGCATGCGCGCCATGGCGCGCTGCAGACGGGCTGCTTCGTCGGTACCTTCGGCGCGGATGACTTTTGTCAGGTCGCCGTCGGCCACCTGCTCGGCGGCCTGCAGCGCTTCTTCGATCGGCTTGACGATGCTGCGGGTCAGCAGGAAGGCACAGAGGAAGGTCAGCGCCGTGGCGGCAATCAACAGGCCGATCACCAGGGCGAACGCAGTGTCGTACTGCTGGGCGGCGGTTGCGTTGGTGGCGCGGGTCTGCTCGGTGTTGATCTGGACCAGGGTCTCCATGACCTTGTTGATCTGCTCGGAATTGGCCAGCAGGTCGCGGTTGAGCAAGTCACGCAATTCGTCGAGGCGGTCGGCCTGGCTCAGGCTGCGCATGCGTGACTCGAGCTGTCGGTACTGGTTGAGCAGCTGGGTGTACTGCTCGAAGGCGGCACGCTCGTCGGCTGCCGTGATCATTGGCAGGTAGGCCTGCCGGGCACGGTCGATCTGGGCGTTGCGCTGGTCCAGCAGGTTGAGGGTGTCGCGCTGGGTTTCTGCTTCGCGGTTGAGCAGCAGCCGGTAGGACAATGAGCGCAGGCGCAGGTTGAGCGCAGCCAGTTCGTCGAGCGTCTTGATGCTGGGCACGCTGTTGACTTCAATGGTTACGCCGGCCTGTCGGATGTTGCCCATCTGCATCAGCGAGAAGATACCGAGGCCGAGCATGAGCGCGCCGATCAGAGCGAACCCGAGCAACGCGCGCGGTGCAATGTTCATGTTGCGTAGTGACATGGAGAGAGTCCAGGCTGGGTGGGGTGGCGCGGTCCATGCGACGGAATATGACCTACCTGTCTATCGGTCGTGACTGAACAGTCTTGAGGATGACCACATGAAACTTTTCAGCTCGCTGGCCCTTTACCTGACCGGCGGTTGATCCAGGTCGGAACAAGGGGCCAGATACCCTGTCAATCTGCGGGTTAGAAACCTTGAGAATCCGATATTTAATGGCGGGGGCTCACGCTTTTCTTTATCGTGTGCGCCCTTTGCAACAACCCGAGATAGACCCATGCTGGAAGCCTCCCTGAATCAACTCGAGCAACTGGTCAGCGACCTGATGCAGAAAAACGCTCAACTCACCGAGCAGAACACCGCCCTCGACCAGGCACTGGCCCAGGCCAAGGAAGAAAACGAAACCCTGCAACTGTCGCTGATGGAGCAGGAAGAGAAGCACGGCGCCACCGCCGCGCGCATCCAGGCGCTGGTTGAACGCGCCAGCGCTGGCGTCGTCGGCGCATGAGACTGCAAGCGCAGCCGATCAATGTCGTGTCGATTCTTGGCAGCGACTATTCGATCAAGGCGCCCGCAGGCCAGGAAGAAACCTTGGCCCAGGCCGTGCGGATGCTAAACACCGCGCTGAGCGAGACCAAACGCCAGTACCCGACCCTGATCGGCGACAAGTTGCTGGTGCTGGCCGCGCTGAACCTGTGTTCCAAGCAGGTCGAACTGCAAAAGGAACATCAGCAGACCCTCGAGCGCACCCAGGCGCAGATCGACGCCACGGTGGACGCCATCGTCAAGACTATTGCTGAGTCCTGATCGAATGCTGGGGGGCGCGTTGCGCCCCTTTCCGACCGGTCCGGCGCCCGGGCAAGGCCGCTCCTGCAACGCAAACGCGATCTCCTGTAGGAGCGGCCTTGTGTCGCGAAAGGACTGCAAAGCAGTCCCATTGTTCCAGATCACTGGATTAACTGAATACGCAAGTGTATACACTTCCCGCAAAACAATAATGAGCGGGGAACAGGGCATGCGTATCTGGCGTAAAAGCATCCAGTGGCAATTGATTGCAAGCATGGGTGCCGCCCTGCTGGCGAGCATCCTGGTGGTGGTGATCATCTTCACGGTGGCACTCAACCGCCTGACCGAACGTTACCTGGTCGACACCGCATTGCCGGCCAGCATCGAAGCCATCCGCAACGACATCGAGCGCATGCTCGGCCAGCCTCTGGTGGCTGCAGCCGACATTGCCGGTAATACGCTGCTGCGCGATTGGCTTGCCGCTGGCGAAAACCCCGCTCAAACCCCGCAATTCCTCGAATACCTGCAGGCTGCCAAGCAACGCAACCATGCGTTCACCACGCTGTTCGCCTCGACCGAAACGGGCAACTACTACAACGAGAATGGCCTGGACCGCATCCTCAGTCGCGGCAACCCCAATGACAAATGGTTCTACGGCTACATCGACAGCGGCGCCGAACGCCTGGTGAATATCGACATCGATCACGCCACGGGTGAGCTGGCGTTGTTCATCGACTACCGCGTGGAAAAGGCCGGCAAGCTGGTCGGCGTAGCCGGCATGGGCCTGCGCATGACCGAACTGTCGAAACTCATTCACGACTTCAGTTTCGGCGAGCACGGCAAAGTCTTCCTGGTGCGCAATGACGGCCTGATCCAGGTGCATCCGGACGCGGCCTTCAGCGGCAAGCGTCAGCTCGCCGAACAACTCGGCGCAGAAGCTGCCAAGGTGGTGATGACCGGTGGTGAAGGCTTGCGCAGTAGCCGCTTCAACCGCGACGGTGAAAGCTACCTGGCGCTCGGCCTGCCTCTGCGCGACCTCAACTGGACCCTGGTGGCCGAGGTTCCGGAGCAGGAAATTTACGCGCAGATGCACCAGACAGTGGGGCTGACCAGCCTGATCGGCGGCAGCGTGGCCCTTGTGTCGCTGCTGCTGGTGGTGCTGCTGGCGCGTGGCCTGGTGCGGCCGATCCGCCGCGTCACCGCCGCGCTGGTACAGATCGGCAGTGGCGGTGGCGACCTCAGCCACCGGCTGGACGATGCCCGTCAGGATGAGCTGGGCGATCTGGCCCGTGGCTTCAATCGCTTCCTCGACAGCCAGCGTGGCCTGATCGGTGAAGTGTTGCGCACCAGCGAGCGCCTGCACCAGTCAGTAGAGCAAGTGACCCAGGTGGTGAATAACACTGCCGAGCGCTCCGGCCGGCAGCAGGAAATGACCGAGATGGTCGCCACCGCCGTGCACGAGATGGGCCTGACTGTACAGGACATCGCCCGCAATGCTGGCGATGCGGCGCAGGCATCGCAATCGGCGCGGGATGAGGCGCTGCAGGCGCGCGAAGTGGTGCGGCGCTCGATCCAGGGCATCGAGGGCATGTCCGGGGATATCGGCAAGGCTGCCGATGCGGTCAGCCAGTTGGCCGATGAAGTCGCCTCGATCGATCAGGTGTTGGCGGTGATTCGCAGTATTTCCGAACAGACCAACCTGTTGGCGCTGAACGCTGCCATCGAGGCGGCCAGGGCAGGGGAGATGGGCCGTGGGTTTGCCGTGGTGGCTGACGAAGTGCGGACGTTGGCCCGGCGTACACAGCTGTCCACCGATGAAGTGCAGCAGATGATCCAGCGCCTCAAGCAGGGGGCGGGTTCTGCCGTGAGTTCGATGCAGGCGGGGCAGCAGGCGACTGGCAGTGGTGTGGCATCCAGCCAGCGTACTGGCGCGTCTTTGGGCGCGATTACCGACCAGGTCGAGCACATCAGCGACATGAACCACCAGGTGGCCACGGCGACCGAAGAGCAGTCGGCGGTGACCGAAGAGATCAACCGCACGGTGCAGGGGATTTCTGATTTGGCCCGGGAGACGGCGGCCGAGGTGCAAGGGTGTCGGGAGGAGTGCCAGGCGCTGCGTGGCCTGGCTGATGACCTGGCGCGGCAGATGGGTGGGTTCAAGCTCTAGATTGCCGGGGCCGCTTCGCGGCCCTTTCGCGACACAAGGCCGCTCCTACAGGTAATGCGTTCCCCTGTAGGAGCGGCCTTGTGTCGCGAAAGGAGGGCGAAGCCCTCCCGGCAATCTGTCAGGCGGTGATGATGCTGCGGATATCCGCCGCCAGTTCACGCACACGCTCTTGCTCGGTATCCCACGAGCACATGAACCGCGCCCCACCGCTACCAATGAAGGTATAGAACCGCCAGCCCCTGCTGCGCAGCGCTTCAATGGCAGGCTCCGGCATCTGCAGGAACACCCCGTTCGCCTCCACCGGGAACATCAGCTCGACCCCCGGCAGGTCACTCACCAGCGAGGCCAGCAACTGCGCGCAATGGTTGGCGTGATTGCCATGGCGCAACCAGGCGCCATTTTCCAGCAACCCGACCCACGGCGCCGACAAGAAGCGCATCTTCGACGCCAGCTGCCCGGCCTGCTTGCAGCGGTAGTCGAAGTCCTCGGCCAGCTGGCGGTTGAAGAACAGGATCGCCTCGCCCACCGCCATGCCGTTCTTGGTGCCGCCAAAGCACAGCACATCGACGCCAGCCTTCCAGGTCAGCTCGGCCGGGCTGCAGCCAAGGAATGCGCAGGCATTGGTGAAGCGCGCGCCGTCCATGTGCAGGTTCAGGCCAAGCTCCTTGCAGGTGGCGCTGATCGCCCTGAGCTCGTCGGGGCGGTAGACGGTGCCGACTTCGGTGGCTTGGGTGATGGTGACCACGCGTGGCTTGGGGTAGTGGATGTCCTGGCGCTTGAGCGCCACTTCGCGGATCGACTCGGGCGTCAGCTTGCCATTGACGCTGGGCGCGGTCAGCAGCTTGGAGCCGTTGGAAAAGAACTCTGGCGCGCCGCATTCGTCGGTTTCGACGTGGGCGGTCTCGGAGCAGATCACGCTGTGGTAGCTCTGGCACAGCGAGGCCAGGGCCAGGGAGTTGGCGGCGGTGCCGTTGAAGGCGAAGAACACCTCGCAGTCGGTTTCGAACAGGTTGCGGAAGTACTCCGATGCACGCTCGGTCCACTGGTCGTCGCCGTAGGCGCGGTCGTGACCTTGGTTGGCCTTTTCCATTGCCGCCCAGGCTTCGGGGCAGATGCCGGAATAGTTGTCGCTGGCGAATTGTTGGCTCTTGTCTGTCATGGCACTGTCCTGTGAACGACGCAGAACAGCACTCTAAACCATCGATTCAGCGGTTGCCTATACAACCCGTGCGCGACTTGATTTTGCCTGTGCCGGCCCCTTCGCGGGCACGCCCGCTCCCACAGGGTATCCATTGTCATCAAGGTTGGCGCAAAACCTGTGGTAGCGGGCGTGCCCGCGAAGAGGCCAACACCACAACCAATGTCGTAAACGCGCCATTGCAAGGCGTGCGCAGGCATCTGACCCGCCCCGCCCAGTCATAACATCGCCACAAAGGGCCACAGTGCCCCACGACAAAAAACGATCGCTGCCGGGAGATACACGATGTTCAGCAAGCAAGACCAGATCCAGGGTTATGACGATGCACTGCTGGCGGCGATGAATGCCGAAGAACAGCGCCAGGAGGACCACATCGAGCTGATCGCCTCGGAAAACTACACCTCCAAGCGCGTGATGCAGGCCCAAGGCAGCGGCCTGACCAACAAGTACGCCGAAGGCTACCCGGGCAAGCGCTACTACGGCGGCTGCGAGCACGTCGACAAGGTCGAGGCCCTGGCCATCGAGCGCGCCAAGCAGCTGTTCGGCGCCGACTACGCCAACGTCCAGCCGCACTCCGGTTCTTCGGCCAACGGCGCGGTCTACCTGGCCCTGCTGCAGGCCGGCGACACTATCCTCGGCATGAGCCTGGCCCACGGCGGCCACCTGACCCACGGCGCCAAGGTGTCGTCCTCGGGCAAGCTGTACAACGCTGTGCAGTACGGCATCGACACCACTACCGGCCTGATCGACTACGACGAAGTCGAGCGCCTGGCTGTCGAGCACAAGCCGAAGATGATCGTTGCCGGCTTCTCGGCCTACTCCAAGACCCTCGACTTCCCACGCTTCCGCGCCATTGCCGACAAGGTGGGTGCCTACCTGTTCGTCGACATGGCCCACGTTGCAGGCCTGGTTGCCGCAGGCCTGTACCCGAACCCGATCCCGTTCGCCGATGTGGTCACCACCACCACCCACAAGACCCTGCGCGGTCCACGTGGCGGCCTGATCCTGGCCAAGTCCAACGAAGAGATCGAAAAGAAACTCAACGCTGCCGTATTCCCGGGCGCCCAGGGCGGCCCGCTGATGCACGTGATCGCTGCCAAGGCCGTGTGCTTCAAGGAAGCGCTGGAACCTGAGTTCAAGAGCTACCAGAAACAAGTGATCGAGAACGCCCAGGCCATGGCCCAGGTATTCGTCGATCGCGGCTACGACGTGGTCTCCGGTGGCACCGACAACCACCTGTTCCTGGTCAGCCTGATCCGCCAGGGCCTGACCGGCAAAGATGCCGACGCCGCCCTGGGCCGCGCGCACATCACCGTCAACAAGAACGCCGTGCCGAACGACCCGCAGTCGCCATTCGTCACCTCCGGCCTGCGCATCGGTACCCCGGCAGTGACCACCCGCGGCTTCAAGGTTGCGCAATGTGTCGCCCTGGCCGGCTGGATCTGCGACATCCTCGACAATCTCGGTGACGCCGACGTCGAAGCCGATGTGGCGAAGAACGTCGCGGCGCTGTGCGCTGACTTCCCTGTTTACCGCTGAGTGGAGTAAACGAACATGCAACGCTACTCGGGCTTCGGCCTTTTCAAACACTCCCTCAGCCACCACGAAAACTGGCAGCGCATGTGGCGCACGCCGACCCCTAAAAAGGTCTACGACGTGGTCATCGTCGGCGGTGGCGGCCATGGCCTGGCCACGGCCTACTACCTGGCCAAGGAACACGGCATCACCAACGTTGCGGTGATCGAAAAGGGTTACCTGGGTGGCGGCAACACCGCCCGTAACACCACCATCGTGCGTTCCAACTACCTGTGGGACGAGTCGGCGCACCTGTACGAGCACGCCATGAAGCTGTGGGAGGGCCTGTCCCAGGACCTCAACTACAACGTGATGTTCTCCCAGCGTGGCGTCTACAACCTGTGCCACACCCTGCAGGACATGCGTGACTCCGAGCGCCGCGTCTCCGCCAACCGCCTCAACGGCGTCGATGGCGAGCTGCTCAACACGGCCCAGGTCGCGGCTGAAATCCCGTACCTGGACTGCTCGAAGAACACCCGCTACCCGATCCTCGGCGCCACCGTTCAGCGCCGTGGCGGTGTAGCCCGTCACGATGCCGTGGCCTGGGGCTTCGCCCGTGCCGCCGATGCCTTGGGCGTGGACCTGATCCAGCAGACCGAAGTGATCGGCTTCCGCAAGGAAAACGGCGCGGTCATCGGCGTGGAAACCAACAAAGGCTTCATCGGCGCCAAGCGCGTCGGCGTGGTCACCGCCGGTAACTCCGGGCACATGGCCAAGCTGGCCGGCTTCCGCCTGCCGCTGGAATCGCACCCACTGCAGGCGCTGGTCTCCGAGCCGATCAAGCCGATCATCGACAGCGTGATCATGTCCAACGCCGTGCACGGCTACATCAGCCAGTCCGACAAGGGCGACCTGGTGATCGGCGCCGGTATCGACGGCTGGGTCGGCTACGGCCAGCGCGGTTCGTACCCGGTGATCGAGCACACCCTGCAGGCCATCGTCGAGATGTTCCCCAACCTCTCGCGTGTTCGCATGAACCGCCAGTGGGGCGGCATCGTCGATACCTCGCCAGACGCCTGCCCGATCATCACCAAGACGCCGGTCAAGAACATGTTCTTCAACTGCGGTTGGGGGACTGGCGGCTTCAAGGCGACCCCGGGTTCGGGCAACGTCTTCGCCGCGAGCCTGGCCAAAGGCGAAATGCACCCATTGGCCGCGCCGTTCTCCATGGACCGCTTCTACAACGGCGCACTGATCGACGAACACGGCGCCGCCGCCGTCGCCCACTAACCGGAGCCACCGTCATGTTGCATATTTTCTGTCCCCACTGTGGCGAGCTGCGCTCCGAAGAAGAGTTCCACGCCTCTGGCCAGGCGCACATCGCCCGCCCGCTGGACCCCAACGCCTGTTCCGACGAGGAATGGGGTACCTACATGTTCTACCGTGACAACCCACGCGGTATTCACCACGAACTGTGGGACCACGTTGCCGGTTGCCGCCAGTACTTCAACGTCACCCGCAACACCGTGACCTACGAGATTCTGGAAACCTACAAGATTGGCCAGAAGCCGCAAGTGACCGCTGATGGCAAAGCTGCGATCGCACCGTCCGCCGTCAAAGGCCAAGGGGAAAAAGTATGAGCCAGACCTATCGCCTCGCCAGCGGCGGCCGTATCGACCGCAGCAAGGTCCTGAACTTCACCTTCAACGGCAAGACCTACCAGGGTTATGCCGGCGACAGCCTGGCCGCCGCGCTGCTGGCCAACGGCGTCGACATCGTTGGCCGCAGCTTCAAGTACTCGCGCCCACGCGGCATCATCGCCGCCGGTAGCGAAGAGCCGAACGCGATCCTGCAGATCGGCTCCAGCGAAGCCACCCAGATCCCCAACGTGCGAGCCACCCAACAGGCGCTGTACGCAGGCCTGGTCGCTACCAGCACCAATGGCTGGCCGAACGTCAACAACGACGTCATGGGCATCCTCGGCAAGGTCGGCGGCAACATGATGCCGCCGGGCTTCTACTACAAAACCTTCATGTACCCGAAATCGTTCTGGATGACTTATGAGAAGTACATCCGCAAGGCAGCCGGCCTGGGCCGTGCGCCGCTGCAGAACGACCCGGACAGCTACGACTACATGAACCAGCACTGTGACGTGCTCATCGTCGGTGCCGGCCCTGCTGGCCTGGCCGCCGCGCTGGCCGCGGGCCGCAGCGGTGCCCGCGTGATCCTGGCTGACGAGCAGGAAGAGTTCGGCGGCAGCCTGCTTGACACCCGCGAAACCCTCGACGGCAAGCCTGCCGCCGACTGGGTCAACGCCGTGGTCAAAGAGCTGCAAAGCCTGCCGGAAGTGACCCTGCTGCCACGCGCCACGGTCAACGGCTACCACGACCATAACTTCCTGACCATCCACGAGCGCCTCACCGACCACCTCGGCGACCGCGCACCGATCGGCCAGGTGCGTCAACGCGTGCACCGTGTCCGCGCCAAGCGCGTGGTCCTGGCTGCCGGCGCTCACGAGCGCCCACTGGTGTACGGCAACAACGACCTGCCGGGCAACATGCTGGCTGGCGCAGTTTCCACTTACGTCCGCCGTTACGGCGTGGCCCCAGGGCGCAAGCTGGTGCTGTCGACCAACAACGACCACGCCTACCGCGCCGCGCTGGACTGGCACGACGCCGGCCTGCAAGTGGTCGCCATTGCCGACGCTCGCCACAACCCGCGTGGTTCGCTGGTTGAAGAAGCGCGTGCCAAGGGCATCCGCATCCTCACCTCCAGCGCCGTGATCGAGGCCAAGGGCACCAAGCACGTCAGCGGCGCCCGTGTGGCGGCCATCGATGTGCAGGCGCACAAGGTCACCAGCCCCGGTGAAACCCTCGAATGCGACCTGATCGCCACCTCCGGCGGTTACAGCCCGATCGTGCACCTGGCTTCGCACCTGGGCGGTCGCCCTGTCTGGCGTGAAGACATTCTCGGCTTCGTGCCGGGCGATGCCCCGCAGAAGCGCGAATGCGTGGGTGGCATAAATGGCGTCTACGCCCTGGGCGATGTGCTTGCCGATGGTTTCGAAGGCGGTGCCCGCGCCGCCACTGAAGCGGGTTTCAAGGCCATCGTTGGCAGCCTGCCGAAAACCGTGGCGCGCAAGGAAGAGGCCACCGTGGCGCTGTTTCAGGTGCCGCACGACAGGGGCACTGCCCGTGCACCCAAGCAGTTCGTCGACCAGCAGAACGACGTCACCGCCGCCGCCATCGAACTGGCCACCCGCGAAGGCTTCGAGTCGGTCGAGCACGTCAAGCGCTACACCGCGCTGGGCTTCGGCACCGACCAGGGCAAGCTGGGCAACATCAACGGCCTGGCCATCGCCGCCCGTTCGATCGGCATCACCATCCCGGAAATGGGCACCACCATGTTCCGCCCGAACTACACGCCGGTGACCTTTGGCGCGGTAGCCGGTCGTCACTGTGGCCACCTGTTCGAGCCGGTGCGCTTTACCGCCCTGCATGCCTGGCATGTAAAGAACGGCGCCGAGTTCGAAGACGTCGGCCAGTGGAAGCGCCCTTGGTATTTCCCGAAAGCCGGTGAAGACATCCATGCCGCGGTTGCCCGTGAATGCAAGGCCGTGCGCGACAGCGTGGGCCTGCTGGACGCGTCGACCCTGGGCAAGATCGACATCCAGGGGCCGGATGCGCGCGAGTTCCTCAACCGCATCTACACCAACGCCTGGACCAAGCTCGACGTGGGCAAGGCCCGCTACGGCCTGATGTGCAAGGAAGACGGCATGGTCTTCGACGACGGCGTGACCGCCTGTGTCGGCGACAACCACTTCATCATGACCACCACCACCGGCGGCGCTGCCCGCGTATTGCAGTGGATGGAGCTGTACCACCAGACCGAATGGCCAGAGCTGAAGGTGTACTTCACCTCGGTCACCGACCACTGGGCCACCATGACCCTGTCCGGCCCGAACAGCCGCAAGCTGCTCAGCGAGCTGACCGACATCGACATGGACAAGGACGCCTTCCCGTTCATGACCTGGAAGGAAGGCAACGTCGGCGGCGTGCCGGCCCGCGTGTTCCGTATCTCGTTCACCGGCGAGCTGTCGTACGAAGTCAACGTGCAGGCCAACTACGCCATGGGCGTGCTGGAACAGATCATCGAGGCCGGCAAGAAGTACAACCTGACCCCGTACGGCACCGAGACCATGCACGTACTGCGCGCCGAGAAGGGCTTCATCATCGTTGGCCAGGACACCGACGGCTCGATGACCCCCGACGACCTCAACATGAGCTGGTGCGTGGGCCGCAACAAGCCGTTCTCGTGGATCGGCCTGCGTGGCATGAACCGCGAAGACTGTGTGCGCGAGAACCGCAAGCAACTGGTGGGCCTGAAGCCGATCGACCCGACCAAGTGGCTGCCGGAAGGCGCCCAGCTGGTGTTCGATCCCAAGCAGCCAATTCCGATGGACATGGTTGGCCACGTGACCTCCAGCTACGCCTCCAACTCCCTGGGCTATTCGTTCGCCATGGGTGTGGTCAAGGGCGGCCTCAAGCGCATGGGCGAGCGCGTTTACTCGCCGCAGGCCGATGGCAGCGTGATCGAGGCGGAGATCGTGTCTTCGGTGTTCTTCGATCCGAAGGGTGAGCGGCAGAACGTCTAAGGCCCCGGTACCAACCGATGTCCAGTTTGGAATGAGGTCTCTGTGGGAGCGGGCGTGCCCGCGAAGAGGGCGGTGAATCCACCCTCGCATTCGCGGGCATGCCCGCTCCCACAGGATGACCGTCTCCGGCAGGCATCGTGGTCGAATCCAGAATTCAAGGCAGGTAAGAAATGAGCGCTATCAACGTCTTCCAGCAAAACCCCGGCGCCGAGGCCAAGGCCCAGTCGCCACTGCACCACGCCGACCTGGCCAGCCTGGTTGGCAAAGGCCGCAAGAACGCAGGCGTGACCCTGCGTGAACGCAAGTTCCTCGGCCACCTGACGATCCGTGGCGATGGCCACGACCCGGAATTCGCCGCTGGCGTGCACAAGGCCCTGGGCCTGGAGCTGCCGGTTGCCCTGACCGTGGTCGCCAACAATGAGATGTCGCTGCAATGGGTCGGCCCTGACGAGTGGCTGCTGATCGTCCCGGGCGGCCAGGAACTGGCGGTCGAGCAGAAGCTGCGCGCGGCCCTCGACGGCCAGCACATCCAGGTGGTCAACGTCAGCGGCGGGCAGAGCCTGCTGGAACTGCGTGGCCCGAACGTGCGCGAAGTGCTGATGAAATCCACCAGCTATGACGTGCACCCGAACAACTTCCCGGTCGGCAAGGCCGTCGGCACCGTGTTCGCCAAGTCGCAACTGGTGATCCGCCGTACCGCCGAAGACACCTGGGAGCTGGTGATCCGCCGCAGCTTCGCTGACTACTGGTGGCTATGGCTGCAGGACGCTTCGGCCGAATACGGCTTGAGCATCGAAGCTTAAGGAGAGCGAACATGAGTCGGGCACCGGATACCTGGATTCTCACCGCCGACTGCCCGAGCATGCTCGGCACCGTCGACGTGGTGACGCGTTACCTCTACGAGCAGCGCTGCTACGTCACCGAGCACCACTCCTTCGATGACCGGCTGTCGGGGCGTTTCTTCATTCGCGTGGAGTTCCGCCAGCCGGACGATTTCGACGAGGCGGGCTTGCGTGCCGGCCTTGCCGAGCGCAGCGAAGCGTTCGGCATGGCCTTCGAGCTGACCGCACCCAATCACCGCCCCAAGGTGGTGATCATGGTGTCCAAGGCCGACCATTGCCTGAACGACTTGCTCTATCGCCAGCGCATCGGCCAACTGGCCATGGACGTGGTCGCGGTGGTGTCCAACCACCCAGACCTCGAGCCCCTGGCGCACTGGCACAAGATTCCTTACTACCACTTCGCCCTCGACCCGAACGACAAGCCGGCGCAAGAGCGCAAGGTGATCCAGGTGATCGAAGAAACCGGCGCGGAGCTGGTGGTGCTTGCCCGCTACATGCAGGTGCTGTCGCCGGAGCTGTGCCGGCGCCTGGATGGCTGGGCGATCAACATTCACCACTCGCTGTTGCCCGGGTTCAAGGGCGCCAAGCCTTATCACCAGGCTTACAACAAGGGCGTGAAGATGGTCGGCGCCACGGCGCACTACATCAACAACGACCTCGACGAAGGGCCGATCATTGCCCAGGGCGTCGAGGTGGTGGACCACAGCCATTACCCCGAAGACCTGATCGCCAAGGGGCGCGACATCGAATGCCTGACCCTGGCGCGGGCGGTGGGGTATCACATCGAGCGGCGGGTGTTCCTCAACGCTAACCGGACAGTCGTTCTCTGAACATTTCTGGGGCTGCTTTGCAGCCCTTTCGCGACACAAGGCCGCTCCTACAGGTATCGCATTCGCCTGTAGGAGCGGCCTTGTGTCGCGAAAGGGCCGCACAGCGGCCCCGGCTTTTCCCCTGCCGTTTAAAGGCATCTCCCTGTCGTTTCCAGTCAGTGCAAATCGCCGATTCAGGCCCACAATTCCTGCATTCCAGTAACACAAGCCGCCCATGGATGGCGGCGCTTTCCACCACCGCTGCATAAATAAAAATCAAGCGAGGTAAGAGCATGTCTGGCAATCGTGGAGTGGTGTATCTCGGCGCGGGCAAGGTCGAGGTGCAGAAAATCGACTACCCGAAAATGCAAGACCCACGCGGCAACAAGATCGAGCACGGCGTGATCCTCAAGGTGGTTTCCACCAATATCTGCGGCTCCGACCAGCACATGGTCCGCGGCCGCACCACTGCCCAGGTCGGCCTGGTCCTGGGCCACGAAATCACCGGTGAAATCGTCGAGATGGGGCGTGATGTCGAACGCCTGAAGATCGGCGACCTGGTGTCGGTACCGTTCAACGTCGCGTGCGGGCGCTGCCGCTCGTGCAAAGAGATGCACACCGGTGTCTGCCTCACCGTCAACCCGGCCCGCGCCGGCGGCGCCTACGGCTACGTCGACATGGGCGACTGGACCGGTGGCCAGGCCGAATACGTGCTGGTGCCATATGCCGACTTCAACCTGCTGAAACTGCCGGACCGCGACAAGGCCATGGAGAAGATCCGTGACCTGACGTGCCTGTCCGACATCCTGCCGACCGGCTACCACGGCGCTGTCACTGCCGGTGTAGGCCCTGGCAGCACCGTCTACGTCGCCGGTGCCGGCCCGGTCGGCCTGGCCGCTGCTGCCTCGGCGCGCCTGCTGGGCGCCGCCTGCGTGATTGTCGGCGACCTCAATCCGGCGCGACTGGCCCACGCCAAGTCCCAGGGCTTCGAAGTGGTCGACCTGTCCAAGGACACCCCGTTGCACGAGCAGATCGTCGACATTCTCGGCGAGCCGGAAGTGGACTGTGCTGTCGACGCGGTTGGCTTCGAGGCCCGTGGCCATGGCCACGAAGGCGCCAAGCATGAAGCCCCGGCCACCGTGCTGAACTCGCTGATGCAGGTGACCCGCGTGGCCGGCAACATCGGTATCCCGGGCCTGTACGTGACCGAAGACCCAGGCGCGGTGGATGCCGCCGCCAAGATCGGCGCGCTGAGCATCCGTTTCGGCCTGGGCTGGGCCAAGTCGCATAGCTTCCACACCGGCCAGACCCCGACCATGAAATACAACCGCCAGCTGATGCAGGCGATCATGTGGGACCGCATCAACATTGCCGAAGTGGTGGGGGTGCAGGTGATCAACCTGGATCAGGCGCCGGAAGGCTACGGCGAGTTCGATGCAGGTGTGCCGAAGAAGTTCGTGATCGACCCGCACAAGATGTGGGGCGCGGCTTAAAGCCAAATAAAGATGCCCTCGTTTGAGGGCATCTTTGCATTATCAGGACTGCGAGCGCCTGATTTGAGTATTGGCATCGGCTGCTGGTGTTGTGTTCGGGCTAACGGGTGTCGTGCTTTTTCGCCATAGCGCTTCGCCGGAGCGGGCAATTATCTCATTCTCGTTCATAAGGCTTGCAGCTTTTTCCAGATAGTTCAAAGCGGGGGCTTTGTCGCCTTCGTAATGCAGTCTGGTTAGCACACCAATTTCGGCACGGTTGCGCTTGAATGTCTCCACATCCGTTGCCTTGACGTGTGCGACTTCAGTGTTCGTGCTTGGGTTTCGGAATAGCTCGAAGACCCTGTTATCAGTACTCCTTTCAGTGACCGGGTTGTCGGCCTTCACCCTGAGGGGCTTGTTTAATTTTGAGCCAATTAGCCTCTTTCGATGAGCTGCGGTGTTGAAATTTGGCGACTTCAACCAAGAACCACCAGCCATCGCGATATTCTCGCGAGTAATCATTATCTGGCCATTTGACAGGTAAGTACGCATGTGTCCGCTTGGGTCGCTGCTGTTTATGGGGTCACCCTCGCAGTAGCAATATGCGTTCAGGCCCCCCTGTCCAAACGGGCTCCAACTATCGGCGGCAAGAAAGCGGCTGAGGCGTGCTGAGTAGGCGCGGTATCCATGCCCAAGCAAGTAGCAGGTGGAACTCAAGTCGAGAATTTCGCTATTGAAGCAAGCCGTAGTCCTTGTTGATGGCAGGGTTGGGTCGTGGCCGTAGGCTGAGTAAAGATGCTCCTCCAGGTCGCCTTCATCCGCAGCAACGAGAACCGATCCCTTATCATCAGTGGCTAGCAACGCGGTGCTTTGGTCACCCCCCACTTGATGCTCGGCTAATGGCTGAGCCTCATGCCGGAAGATGGTGCGATGCTGGTCGCCTTGCTTCACGGTGACCAGCTTGTTGCCTTGGTAAAAGAATAGTGAGTTGTTCGATGCTTTGCTCATGATCACGTCCTTGCTGCGCTGGATGAATGGACTCTGCTTATGCATCAGGCTAAACATTCTTGAAAATCATGTATTTCGTATTTCGGATTGTCTGTCCTGATAGTTGGCATCGTCGTAAGGGTCATCCCTAGGTGTGCGGGTGTCGAAGAAACCTCTTTTAGGTTTTGCACTGGGTGAAATCTTGGGTCTAAGAGTTTCCTGCAGAAGCTTCCTAGCCATTTCTATTTCTGGGTGACTATACGAGGTATCTGGTGGTGCGTATTTTTTTATGCCCTCAAGTTTTCTGATAGCTCTTGCTAAGGGAACAGAAAGATTTTCCTGTGCAGCTTTCAAATGGTTTTCTTTTTCCAAGTCGAATATTTTATTTTTATTGTACTTTTCGTGGATGGCACTTAGTTGCTCTCTCTTTTTTTGAAGCGTCGGTCTGATCTTTTCCAAAGCCTTGAGTCGTTGGGTAGTCTTTGTTGCCGAGCTTCTAAACCAAGTGCGCGGTTTGAGTAGCGAGAAGTGACCCGATGGATCGACCCTGTTGACAGGGTCGCCTTCGCAATAGATATAAGTGTTTAGTCCGCCTTTACTAAAGGGGCTAAATGCGTCTGGGCTGCAGAAACGCCCTAAACTGGGGCTATATGTTCGGTATCCATTGCCCAGTGCGTAACCTTTCGTTAGCAGATCAAGCCGTTGTCCGTTGAACGCGATTAAAGCTGTTGTATTGCTCGCTTCAAAATGACCATAGGGTGAATACGCCGTTGTATCAGGCGCCATGCCGAGAACAGAGTTGGCTTGATCCACTTGAAGCATTTGGGCTGCCTTCGCCTGCTCCAGTTGAACCAACGCGATGTCTTGTGACCACAGTAGGTGGCGAATGCCCTTGCCAGAAAGCTCACTTGCCAAGTGATCATTTTGATAAAAATGCATGAAACGCCCTTCTGCCAGCATTCTTCGACTTTTGCTCGATGGGGTTGTGCTTGATGCTTTGTTGTCCGTATTGGTCGCCATGTCTTCGAGTCTCAAGAAGCAATTGGAGATTCCAAATCTGCGCGTCTGCGCTTTCGGTCACAACTGGCAGATTTGTCAGGTGACAGGCTGCCCGGAACAAACCTCTGAATCTCCAGTCAAATCCGTCGTTTCCCAGGCCATCCCGGCCGACGAGGTCCCTCACGATGAAAGCATTCACCCTGGCAACCCTGATGACCCTGGCCGCAAGCCCGGTGTTCGCCTTCAACCTCAGTGATGCCGCCAACGCCGTCTCCGCCATGCAGAACCAGAAGCAGCAAGGCCAGGTACAGGCACCCGCAGCACAGGCCAACCTGCTCAACACCCTGGGCAGCCAGCTGAACATCACCCCCGAACAGGCCGTGGGCGGGGCAGGGGCCATGCTGGGGCTGGCGCGCAACAACCTGAGCAGCGACGACTATGGCCAGCTGACCAAGGCCGTGCCCGGCCTGGACCTACTGTCGGGCGCAAATGCCCTGGGCGGGCTGAGTGGGTTGGGTGAGTTGCTGGGCAACGACAAGGGCAGCCAGTCGGCCCTGGACAAGGCGCTGGGCAACGATGTGGAAAACCGTGGCGACCTGGACAATGCGTTCAAGGCGCTAGGGATGGATACCGGGATGATCGGGCAGTTTGCGCCGTTGATTCTGCAGTACCTGGGTCAGCAGGGGATTGCCGGGTCGTTGTTGCAGAATCTGGGGAGTTTGTGGACGACGCCGGCGCCGTTGACTCAGCCTTCGGTCTAAAACATCGCGCTGTACCTGTAGGAGCGGCCTTGCGTCGCGAAAGGGGTGCGTAGCCCCCCCAGCGACAAAAGGCCGCTCCTACAAGGGATCGCGCAAGCCCGGGAAAGCGGGGTTAGGCGGCTTCTGTGAAGTCCACCAGGCGTACCGGGCGGCGGAAGCCAGCGGTCAGTACCGCCAGGTAAGCCAGGCCGAAGGCAAACCAGCACAGGCCGATCACCAAGGTCAGGGCCGACAGGCTGGTCCACAGCCACAGGGTCAGCGCCAACCCCACCAGCGGCACCAGGCCATAGCACAGCAGCCCCTTGAGGTTACGCTGGGCGCCATCGTCCATCAGGTGCGTCTTCACCACCGCCAGGTTCACCGCCGAGAACGCCACCAGCGCACCGAAGCTGATCAGCGAGGCGAGGGTCGCCAGGTCGATCACCAACGCCAGCAGCGAGAACGCCGACACCAGCGCAATGGCGAATACCGGCGTGCCGAAGCGTGGCGACAGGTAGCCAAAGCTGCGCCGTGGCAGCACGTTGTCACGCCCCATGGTGAACAGAATGCGCGACACCGCTGCCTGCGAGGCCAGCGCAGAGCCCAGGCTGCCAGCGACGTACGCGGCGGTGAAGAAGTTGGCCAGGAACTGGCCGCCCGCCTTGAACATCACCTCGTTGGCCGCCGCATCGGCATTGGCGAAGGTGGTGCCCGGCAGCACCAACTGGCTGACGTAGGCCAGCACGGTGAACAGCACACCGGCAAACAGGGTGGTGAGAATGATCGCCCGTGGCACGTCGCGGCGGGCGTCGCGGCACTCTTCGGCCAGGGTCGAAACAGCGTCGAAGCCGAGGAACGACAGGCACAGCACCGCCGCACCGGCCATGATCGCGCCGAAACCAGGCTTGGAGCCATCACCCAGCAGCGGCGCCAGCAGGTCCAGCGGCTGGCCGGCCAGCGACTGGCACGACAGCGCCACGAACACCACGATGAATACTATCTGCGCGCCGACGATCAGGTTGCTGGTCTTGGCCACCGAGTGAATGCCAACCACGTTCAGCACCGTTACCAGCACAATCGAGGCCAGGGCGATGGACCATGCCGGGATGGCCGGGAATGCGATATTGAGGAAGAGGCCGATCAACAGGTAGTTGATCATCGGCAGGAACAGGTAATCCAGCAGCAGCGACCAGCCGGCGAGGAAGCCGACGTTGGGGCCGAAGGCCATGTTGGTGTAAGAGTACGCCGAGCCCGCGACCGGGAAGCGCTTGACCATGAAGCTGTAGGACGCGGCGGTGAACAGCATGGCTACCAGGGTGACCATGTAGGCGCCGGCAGTGCGGCCACCCGTCAGTTCGGTGACGATTCCGTAGGTGGTGAAGATGGTCAGCGGGACCATGTACACCAGGCCGAAGAACACCAGGGCGGGGAGGCCGAGGACACGGCGCAGTTGGGCGGAGTTGGAGCTGGGTGGGTTGGCCATCGATCGATCCAGGCATTTTTGTAGTTGTGCTTTGGTCGATTTTTATCCACTTGGGTGGGTGATGACAAAAAAGTATTACTTATTCTGATTATTAGCCTGGGTTTTAATTGGGGTTATTTGCATTTCTGTGCCGGCCTCTTCGCGGGCACGCCCGCTCCCACAGGGATGCCACAAGTCTTGAGCGCTGCGCTGTACCTGTGGGAGCGGGCGTGCCCGCGAAGAGGCCAGTACAGGCAATAAATTCAGTTCATCTCAGCGCGTAATTGCTCGATCCGCTGGTCCTTTTCCAGCCACAGCTGGTTGACCCAGGCCTGCACGGTCTGGCGGAAGGCCGGGTCATTCTCGTAATCCCCATCCCACAATGCCGGGTCCAGTTCACGCACCTGAATGTCGATAATCACCCGGCTGATGCTGCCATTGAGCAGGTCCCAGAACCCGGGCGCCTTGTTGCCGGGGTAGACGATTGTCACGTCCAGCAGCGCGTCCAGCTGCTCGCCCAGCGCTGCCAGCACGAACGCCACACCGCCCGCCTTGGGCTTGAGCAGGTAACGGTAAGGCGATTGCTGTTCGCGGTGCTTGGCCTCGGTGAAGCGGGTGCCCTCGAGGTAGTTGACCACGGTGACCGGCTGGCGCTTGAACAGCTCGCAGGCAGCCTTGGTGATCTCCAGGTCCTTGCCCTTGAGCTCCGGGTGTTTTTCCAGAAACGCTTTGCTGTAGCGCTTCATGAACGGGTAATCGAGGCCCCACCAGGCCAGGCCCAGCAGCGGCACCCAGATCAGCTCCTTTTTGAGAAAGAACTTGAAGAACGGCGTGCGGCGGTTGAGGCTTTCGATCAGCGCCGGGATATCGACCCAGGTCTGGTGGTTGCTGACCGCCAGGTACGAGGTGTCCTTGCGCAGGTTCTCGACGCCGCGAATGTCCCACTGGGTCGGGATGCACAGGGCGAAGATGGCCTTGTCGATTTCCGACCAGGTTTCGGCGACCCACATCACCGCCCACGAGACATAGTCACGCCCACGGCCCGGCAGCACCAGCTTGAGCAGGGCGAAGACCAGCAGCGGGCAGATCAACACCAAGGTGTTGAGCAGCAGCAGGATGGTCGTGAACAGGCCGGTAAGCAGGCGACGCATAAGGAAACTCTTGTTGTGGGAAATTAGCAGGGCGCAATGATAAGCAGCGCTGCGGCCTACGCCAAATGTCCAATGCCCGACGGCAGGGACAAATGTTTCACAACATGTTGGTTAGGCTTGTGACAGCGAACCTATCCTGCCAGTGCAGTCTAAGCACTGACCCTTCTCAAGGAAGCCTGCCTGTGAAATCTCTGCTTGCCCTGTTATCGCTGTTGGCGTTGCCGGTGATGGCCGCCGAACCCACGGTCTATGGCCGTTACGAGAACATCAAGTTGCCCGAGCTTGGCCAGACCCTGAAAGCCAAGATGGACACCGGTGCCTGGACGGCCTCGCTGTCGGCCAAGGACATCGAGCTGTTCACCCGCGATGGCGAGGAGTGGGTACGTTTCCGCCTGGCGACCAAGGACTCCGACGGCAAGGTGTATGAGCACGAGGTCTCGCGGATCAGCAAGATCAAGGGGCGTGCCGAGGAAGAGGACGAGGGCGATGCGCCGGAAATCTCCAAGCGGCCGGTGATCGACCTGGAGATGTGCCTGGGTGGCCAGAAGCGCACCATGGAGGTCAACCTGGTGGACCGCAGCCACTTCAACTACCCGTTGCTGATCGGTTCCAAGGCGTTGCGCCAGTTCAAGGCGGCGGTGAACCCGGCCAAGAAGTTTACGGCGGGCACGCCTGACTGCTGATTTGTTGCTGCCTGTACCGGCCTCTTCGCGGGCACGCCCGCTCCCACAATTACTGCACAAGCCTTGAATCCTGTGCAGTACCTGTGGGAGCGGGCGTGCCCGCGAAAAGGCCCTTCAGGCCACAGGTGCTGTAGCCACCATCGACGGCCGCTTGGCCACCTCGGCATACCACGCCGCCAGGCCAGGCTGGCGCTCACGCCAGCCGAACTGCGGCTGGCGCAGGTCCAGATAGCCTAGCGCACAGGCCACGCCGATCGCCGCAATATCGAACCCGGACGCCAGCTCCGCCAGGTGCTCCTGCTCAAGGTTCGCCAGGCTGCGGCGAATCTTCTCGGCCTGCGCTTCGAGCCAGCCATCCCAGCGCTTTGCTTCAGGCCGCAGGAAGCTCTCGTAGCGGCTCAGCACCGCCGCATCCATGATCGCGTCAGCCTGCGAAGCCAAGGTCATGCGCCGCCAGCGCGCCGAGCCCTCGCGTGGCAGCAGCGGCTGGCCGACATGCTGCAGGTCGAGGTACTCGCAGATCACCCGGCTGTCGTGCAGCACGGTGCCGTCCTCCAGGCGCAGGGCAGGGATCTTGCCGATCGGGTTGTCCTGGTTGAGCTGCTCGTCGCCGTTCACCGGGCTGATGTTCACCGGCTGCAGCGCGACACGGTCAAGCTGGCCGGTCTCGTGCAGCACCACCATGACCTTGCGCACGAAAGGTGACAGCGGCGAGTGGAACAGGGTCATCGTGCTCATGGTTCAGTTGCCCTGCAGGCTCGGAGGCAGGCACACGCCGGTGCCGCCGATACCGCAGTAGCCGTCCGGGTTCTTGGCCAGGTATTGCTGGTGGTAGGCCTCGGCGAAGTACACCGTCGGCGCCTGGTCGATTTCGGTGGTGATTTCGCCGAAGCCGGCCTTGCTCAGTTCAGCCTGGAAGGCGTCGCGGCTGGCCTTGGCTTGCTCCAGTTGTTCCGGGCTGGTGCAGTAGATAGCCGAGCGGTACTGGGTGCCGATGTCGTTGCCCTGGCGCATGCCCTGGGTCGGGTTGTGCAGTTCCCAGAACATCGCCAGCAGCTCGCGGTAGCTGACCTTGTCCTTGTCGAACACCACCAGCACCACCTCGGTGTGGCCGGTCAGGCCCGAGCAGACTTCTTCGTAGGTCGGGTGCGGGGTGAAGCCACCGGCGTAGCCGACCACCGTGCTGACCACGCCTTCTCGCTGCCAGAAGCGGCGCTCGGCGCCCCAGAAGCAGCCCAGGCCGAAGATGGCGAAATCGATGGCGCCGTCGAAGAACGGGCCGAGCAGTGGGGTGTCTTTGAAGACGTAGTGGAATTCGGGCAGCTGCATGGGCGTTTCGCGGCCAGGCAGGGCTTGCTCCGCGGTTGGCATGACGTTTTTGTTCACCAGGATTTCCGAACGCAGGACCATGGCCGTTCCTCTGTATGTCAGGTAGATAGGGGCTGGGGCATTCGCGGGCACGCCCGCTCCCACAGGTACAGCACAGGTTTCGAAGGTTGTGGTGTCCCTGTGGGAGCGGGCGTGCCCGCGAAAGGGCCCGAATGGGTTCTATAGTGCCCGAGCTTTGCGCAGCTGTCAGGCCATTGGACCGCGCGGGTAGCGCTTGAGTTTTTCTTCAAGCTCGCGGCCGGGGATTGGCCGGTCGAACAGGTAGCCCTGGCCGACATCGCACCGGTGCCGACGCAGGAACGCCAGCTGCGCCGGCGTCTCGATCCCTTCGGCCACCACCTTGAGCTTGAGGTTGTGGGCCATGGCCACCACCGCCGAGGTGATTTCCATGTCGTCCTGGTTGTCGGGGATCTCGTTGATGAAGCTGCGGTCGATCTTGATGATGTCGATCGGGAATTTCTTCAAATAGCTCAACGACGAATAACCGGTGCCGAAGTCGTCCATGGCCAGGGTCAGGCCCAGGGCCTTGAGCTCGTCGAGCTGGCGGTGGGTGTCTTCGGTCGCTTCCAGCAGCAGGCCCTCGGTGAGTTCCAGCTCCAGCAGGTGCGGGGGCAGGCCTTCTTCCTTGAGGATCAAACCGATCGAGGCCACCAGGTCGGGGTCGGAGAACTGCTTGGGCGAAAGGTTGATGGCCACGTGCAGGCAGCCCATGCCGGCTTGCTGCAACTGCTGGCTCATGCGGCACGACTGGCGCACCACCCACTTGCCAATCGGGATGATCAGGCCGGTTTCCTCGGCAACGCTGATGAACTGGTCCGGACGGATCATGCCGCGCTCGGGATGGTTCCAGCGTAGCAAGGCCTCAAGGCCAAGCAGGCGGCCGCTGCGCAGGCACAGCTTGGGCTGGTAGAACACCTCCAGCTCGTTCTGGGTCAGGGCGCGGCGCAGGTTGTTCTCGACGAACAGCTTGTAGCTGGCTTCGGCATTGAGCACTTCGGTGAACACCTGCACCTGGTGCTTGCCGTTGGCCTTGGCCTTGTGCAGGGCGAGCCCGGCGTTCTTCATCAGGGTGGTCGGGTCGCTGCCGTGCAGCGGCGCGCACGCCAGGCCCACCGAGGCGGTGACGTTGATCAGCTGGTTGTCGACGAACATCGGTTTGTCGAGGGTACGCAGCAATTGCAGGGCTACGCCCTGGCCGTCTTCCAGGCCGGTGTCGTCGAGCAGCACGGCGAACTCGTTGCTGGCGAAACGGGCGAGCACGCCGTTGACGCTCAGGCTGTTGCGCAGGCGCCGGGCCAGGCTGATCAGCAGTTTGTCGCCGGTCTGGTGGCCGAGGCTGTCGTTGATCCGCTTGAAGTTGTCGATGTCCACCAGCAGCAGGCAGATCGGGTTCTCGCTGTCGCGGGCGAAGCGCTCGTCGAGCTTGCGGATGAATGCCGGGCGGTTGCCCAGGTTGGTCAGGTTGTCGGTGTAGGCCAGGCGCTCGATGCGTTGTTGGGCCAGCTTGGTCTGGGTGACGTCTTCGTAGATGCCGATGTAGTGCGTCAGCTCTCGGTTGTCGCCATACACCTTGGAGATCGACAGCTGGCCCCAGTAAGGTTCGAGGTTCTTGCGCCGGCTCTTGAATTCGCCTTGCCAGCTGTTGCCCATGGCCAGGCTCGAAGGCGAGTCGAACAGCAGCTCGCTGAGGTTTTCCAGGGCGGGCAGCTCGGCCAGGTGGTGGCCCTGGACTTCCTCGGTGCTGTACTGGGTGATGGCGGTGAAGCTTGGGTTGACGTACTCCACCACGCCGTCGCGGTTGACCAGCAGGAAGGCGCTGGCGCTTTGTTCCACGGCCCGCTGGAACAGGTGCAGGGCGCTGGCGGCGGTGCGCCGGTTGTGGTTGGTGATGACCTGGGCGAACTGGTCGGCGAGCTCACCGGCAAAGGCGATTTCATCGGACTGCCAGGCGCGCGGCTGGCCAGTCTGCTCCAGGCACAACACGCCGACTACCTGGCCATCGACGCGGATGCTGGCGTCGAGCATGGCGTTGTTGTCGGCATACAGGCTCTCGGCCAGGTCACGGGTGCGCGGGTCGTGGTTGGCGTTGTGCGCGTCGATGGCACGGCTGGCGTGCAGGGCGTCCAGGTAGTCGGGGAAGCGGCTGGCATCGATCGGTTCGGGCAGGCGGTGCGCCTGCTCGTCGCGCAGCCAGGCGCTGATCGGCTCCAGACGCTGCTCTTCCAGGTGCCAGATGCTGGCGCTGTCAACCTTGTAGATCTCGCAGGCGCTGCGGGTGATCAGCTGGGCGGCTTCGAGCAGCGAGTTTTCGGAGCTGTAGCGCTGGCGGGCCAGGCGCAGGATGAGGTCTTGCTGGGCACGCACGCGTTCCAGGTGCTCAAGTTGCTCCTGCTGGGCACGCTGGTTGACCTGCAGGGCCAGTTGCAGGCGGTTGTTGCGCGATTCCAGGTCGTCGGTGTCGAGGTCACTGTCGTCGTCATCGAGCACCGTGAGGAAGCCGCGCAGCAGCTGGCGGTTGTGCTGCTTGAATGCCTCGCCGGCTTCCAGCAGGCGCAGCGCGCGGGCCTGGGTGTGCAGGGTGTAGCGCACACGGTAGTAGCCGCGGTTGCTCAGTTGCAGCTGGATTTCATCGTGCAGCCGGTAACGGGCCTCGGGCTCCATGAGGCTGGCATAGGGCGCATCGATCAGCGCACACAACTCGGCAGCGGGCAAGCCGAACTGGCGTTCGCAAGCAGGATCGAGGTAAAGCATCGCCCAGTTGGCTTCGTTCAGCCTTTCGAAACGCAGCATGCCGAGCCGCGAGGGCACGGGGAGCTGCGTCACGACCTCGGCCGCCACACGGCTGGCGGCATCGGGTTGGCTTTTCATCGAAGACTCGCTTGAAGGGGACGCGGCCTGGACGGCGGCGTATCTGGCAAGGTTGCATCATGTCCCTGAGGCTGGCAAGCGGCCATGAGGGCTGTCATGTATATGTTTTCGGCCGCCTGGCTGAAATCCTTAATTTGCCTTGAGAATTTGGGGCCGCTTTGCCCTCCCGGCTTTTCCACAGGCAAAAAAAAGCCCCGCCATTTGGCGGGGTTGAGGTACGAGCGTGGCAGCTCGAAAAGGGTGCTGCCCCTCCGCGCAGGGGCAGTGTGCCGCCTTACAGCAGCATGGTGCGGATATCGCCCAGCACGTCGCCCAGGCGCTTGGTGAAGCGCGCGGCGGCAGCGCCGTTGATCACACGGTGATCGTAGGACAGCGACAGCGGCAGCATCAGCTTCGGCTGGAAGGCCTTGCCATCCCAGACCGGCTGCATGGTCGCCTTGGAGACGCCCAGGATCGCCACTTCCGGCGCGTTGACGATCGGCGTGAAGCCGGTGCCGCCAATGTGGCCGAGGCTGGAGATGGTGAAGCAGGCACCTTGCATGTCGTCGGCCGACAGCTTCTTGGTGCGCGCCTTCTCCGCCAGTGCAGCGGCTTCGGCAGCCAGTTGCAGCAGGCTCTTCTGGTCGACGTTCTTGATCACAGGGACCAGCAGGCCGTCCGGGGTGTCCACGGCGAAGCCGATGTGCACGTACTTCTTGCGGATGATGGCTTTGCCGCTTGGCGCCAGCGAGCTGTTGAAGTCCGGCAGTTCCTTGAGCAGGAAGGCGCAGGCCTTGAGCAGCAGTGGCAGCACGGTCAGCTTGACGCCAGCCTTCTCGGCCACGGCCTTCTGCGCAACGCGGAAGGCTTCCAGCTCGGTGATGTCGGCGGAGTCGAACTGGGTCACGTGCGGCACGTTCAGCCAGCTGCGGTGCAGGTTGGCGGCACCGACCTGCATCAGGCGGGTCAGGGCGACCTCTTCCACTTCACCGAACTTGCTGAAGTCCACGGCCGGGATCGGCGGGATGCCAGCGCCGCCGGTAGCGCCAGCGGCTGCCGGGGCTTCCTTGGCCTTTTGCATCATCGCCTTGACGTAGACCTGCAAGTCTTCTTTGAGGATGCGGCCGTGCGGACCGGTGGCGGCCACTGCGCCCAGGTCGACACCGAATTCACGGGCCAGCTGACGAACAGCCGGGCCTGCGTGAACCTTGGCGTTGCTGCCGGCAGCCGGTGCGGTAGCGACCGGCGCCGGAGCTGCGGCCGGAGCAGCAGCCGGAGCGGCCGCGGCAGGCGCGGCAGCCGGGGCAGGTGCAGCGGCGGCTGGAGCCGGGGCAGCAGCAGGCGCTGCGCCAGCCACCTTGAGCTTGAAGATCAGGTCGCCAGTGCCGACTTCGTCTTCCAGCTTGCACAGGACTTCTTCGACCACGCCGGCAGCCGGCGACGGGATTTCCATGGAGGCCTTGTCGGACTCCAGGGTAATCAGCGACTGGTCGGCTTCGACGGTGTCGCCGACCTTGACCAGCACTTCGATGATCTTGGCCTTGCCCGACGAGCCGATGTCTGGCACGTGGATGTCCTGCACGCTGGCGGCAGCCGGGGCTGCGGCCGGAGCAGGGGCGGCTTCGGCGGCCGGAGCCGGCGCAGCAGCCTGGGCTGGAGCAGCGGCAGCAGCCGGAGCTTCAGGGGCCGCAGCAGCGGCGCCCTCGGCTTCCAGAACCAGCAGCTCGTCGCCTTCTTTCAGGCGGTCGCCCAGCTTGACCTTCAGTTCCTTGATCACGCCGGCCTTGGGCGCCGGGATCTCCATGGAGGCCTTGTCGGACTCCAGGGTCAGCAGGCTCTGGTCAGCCTCGATACGGTCACCGACCTTGACGAACAGCTCGATGATTTCACCTTCACCGCTGCCGATGTCAGGTACGCGAATGAGTTCGCTCACTTAAAAATACTCCTCAGCAGTCCAGTGGGTTGCGCTTGTCCGGGTCGATGCCGAACTTGACGATGGCGTCAGCCACAACCTTGGGTTCGATCTCGCCGCGGTCAGCCAGGGCTTCCAAGGCAGCCAGCACCACGAAGTGGCGGTCGACTTCGAAGAAGTGACGCAGCTTCTTGCGGCTGTCGCTGCGACCGTAACCGTCGGTACCCAGGACCTTGAACTCTTTGCTCGGCACCCACTGGCGGATCTGCTCGGCGAACAGCTTCATGTAGTCGGTGGACGCGATGACCGGGCCCTTGCGACCGTTCAGGCACTGCTCGACGTAGGTCTGCTGTGGCTTCTGGCCAGGCTTCAGGCGGTTGGCGCGTTCCACGGCCAGGCCGTCGCGACGCAGTTCGTTGAAGCTGGTGACGCTCCACACGTCGGCACCGACGTTGAACTCTTCACGCAGGATCTTCGCGGCTTCGCGGACTTCGCGCAGGATGGTGCCGGAGCCCATCAGCTGTACGTGGTGCGCGGCTTCGCGGGTGTCTTCTTCGAGCAGGTACATACCCTTGATGATGCCTTCCTCGACACCGGCCGGCATGGCTGGCTGCTGGTAGGACTCGTTCATCACGGTGATGTAGTAGAAGATGTCCTGCTGCTCTTCGGTCATCTTCTTCATGCCGTCCTGGATGATCACCGCCAGCTCGTAGCCGTAGGTCGGATCGTAGGTGCGGCAGTTCGGGATGGTGCCCGCCATCATGTGGCTGTGACCGTCTTCGTGCTGCAGGCCTTCACCGTTGAGGGTGGTACGGCCGGCGGTACCGCCGATCAGGAAGCCACGGGTGCGGCTGTCGCCGGCAGCCCAGGCCAGGTCGCCGATGCGCTGGAAGCCGAACATCGAGTAGAAGATGTAGAACGGCAGCATCGGCTGGTTGTGGCAGCTGTACGAGGTACCGGCAGCGATGAACGACGACATGGCGCCGGCTTCGTTGATGCCTTCCTCGAGGATCTGGCCCTTCTTGTCTTCGCGGTAGAACATCACCTGGTCTTTGTCGACTGGCTCGTAGAGCTGGCCGACCGACGAGTAGATGCCCAGCTGGCGGAACATGCCTTCCATACCGAAGGTACGGGCTTCGTCCGGGATGATCGGGACGATGCGCTGGCCGATGTCCTTGTCCTTGACCAGTTGCGCCAGGATGCGCACGAAGGCCATGGTGGTGGAGATTTCGCGGTCGCCCGAACCGTCCAGGATCGCTTTCAGCGTTTCCAGCGGCGGGGTCGGTACGCTGAAGCTCTTCGCACGGCGCTGTGGCACGAAACCGCCGAGGGCAGCACGGCGCTCGGCCAGGTACTTGGCTTCGGCAGAACCTTCTTCAGGCTTGAAGAACGGCAGGTTCTCGAGGTCCGCATCCTTGACCGGGATGTCGAAGCGGTCACGGAAGTGACGCAGGCTGTCGACGTCGACCTTCTTGGTGTTGTGCGCGGTGTTCTTGGCTTCGCCGGCACCGGTACCGTAACCCTTGATGGTCTTGGCCAGGATGACGGTTGGCTGGTCCTTGTGGTTGACCGCCTGGTGGTAGGCCGCGTAGACCTTGTACGGGTCGTGGCCGCCACGGTTGAGCTTCCAGATCTCGTCGTCGGACAGGTCTTCGACCATGGCCTTGAGCTCTGGGGTGTTGAAGAAGTTCTCACGAACGTACGCGCCGTCTTTGGCTTTGTAGTTCTGGTACTCGCCGTCGATGACTTCGTCCATGCGGCGCTGCAGGGCACCGTTGGTGTCCTTGGCGAACAGTGGGTCCCAGAAGCGGCCCCAGACCACCTTGTTGACGTTCCAGCCACCGCCACGGAACACGCCTTCGAGTTCCTGGATGATCTTGCCGTTGCCGCGAACCGGGCCGTCGAGGCGCTGCAGGTTGCAGTTGATGACGAAGATCAGGTTGTCCAGCTTCTCGCGGCCGGCCAGGGCGATTGCGCCCAGGGATTCCGGCTCGTCGCACTCGCCGTCGCCCATGAAGCACCAGACCTTCTGCTTGCCGGCCGGGATGAAACCACGGGCTTCCAGGTACTTCATGAAGCGTGCCTGGTAGATAGCCTGGATCGGGCCCAGACCCATGGATACGGTCGGGAACTGCCAGAAGTCAGGCATCAGCCATGGGTGCGGGTACGAAGACAGGCCGTTGCCGTCCACTTCCTGACGGAAGTTGTTCATCTGCTCTTCGTTGATGCGGCCTTCCATGAAGGCACGGGCGTAGACGCCTGGCGAGGCGTGGCCCTGGAAGAAGATCAGGTCGCCGCCATGCTCTTCAGTCGGCGCCTGGAAGAAGTAGTTGAAGCCGATGTCGTACAGGGTGGCACTGGAAGCGAAGCTGGAGATGTGGCCGCCCAGGTCCGAATCCTTCAGGTTGGTGCGCATCACCATGGCCAGCGCGTTCCAACGCACCATCGAGCGAATGCGGCGTTCCATGAACAGGTCGCCAGGCATGCGTGCTTCGTGGGTGACAGGGATGGTGTTGCGGTATGGCGTGGTGATCGCGTACGGCAGCTGGGAGCCACTGCGGGTGGCCAGCTCGCCCATGCGGGTCATCAGGTAATGAGCGCGGTCTTCGCCTTCTTTGTCGAGGACCGACTCCAGGGCATCCAGCCATTCCTGGGTTTCGATTGGATCGAGGTCTTGCATGGCTTGCTCCAGGGCGGAAAGGCCACCAGAATCGGGGGCCTGAGTTTGCGACTGGCCTTATGGGCAGACGTCGTGAATTCTTGGATTACCGGGGTGTCTCCCGGCGCCGTGTAGTTTTACTACATTTGCTTCGGCATTTCATGCTTTTGCACGTCACGGGTAGTAGTAAAACTACACAAATGCGACGTTTGGTCGCACCTCGGCTTGTGAGGAAAAACGTTCATGTTGGTTGGCGGTGTGTCGCGAACAGGTGGATCTTGATGTTTCTTGCCAATGTTTCGTTTTTTTCAGCTATTTCCAACTTTTGTATGACAGTCCAACCGAGGTCCGGCTCCCTCTTGGCCGCTTTTTCCCCTCCATTTCACGCCGATCAAGGATAGACCATGCGCCTACCTTTGCCGCTCGAACTGCCTGCTTCCCTGCAACCGCTGGTCGTTCGCAACCAGCAGTTCCTGCGCGATGCCGTGGCAGGCCACGCTGACCTCGACCTGAACACCTGGACGCCGTTGCACCGGCAACAGTTCGATCAGGTCGCCGCCGCCAGTGATTTTGTCCTTGGCGTTGCCCAGCGCGAGCCGGCCATGCTGTTCGCTTTGATCGCCAGCGGTGAACTGGACCGCCGTTACGCACCGGGCGAGCTTCGCGGGCAGATCGCCGCTGCAGCCCAGGCCGCGCAGAGCGAGGACGAGCTGGCGCGCAACCTGCGTCGCCAGCGCAATCGCCATCAGCTGCGCATCATCTGGCGTGACATTACCCGCCAGGCCGAGCTGGGCGAGACCTGCCGCGACCTGTCCGACCTCGCCGATGCAGCCATCGACGAAGCCTACCAGTGGCTGTACCCGCGCCACTGCCAGCAGTTCGGCACGCCGATCGGCAACCGTAGCGGCCAGCCGCAGCACATGGTGGTGCTGGGCATGGGCAAGTTGGGCGCGGTGGAGCTGAACCTGTCGTCGGACATCGACCTGATCTTCGCCTTCCCCGAAGGCGGTGAAACCGAAGGGGTCAAGCGCTCGCTGGAAAACCAGGAATTCTTCACCCGCCTGGGCCAGCGCCTGATCAAGGCGCTCGACCCGGTGACCGTCGACGGCTTTGTATTCCGTGTCGACATGCGCCTGCGCCCCTACGGCTCGGCCGGCGCCCTGGTGCTCAGCTTCAATGCGTTGGAGCAGTACTACCAGGACCAGGGCCGCGACTGGGAACGCTACGCGATGATCAAGGCGCGGGTGGTGGCCGGTGACCAGGCCGCTGGCGCGCAACTGCAGGAAATGCTGAAACCGTTCGTGTATCGGCGTTATCTGGACTTTTCTGCGATCGAAGCACTGCGCACCATGAAGCAGCTGATCCAGCAGGAAGTTCGGCGCAAGGGCATGGCCGACAACATCAAGCTGGGCGCTGGTGGCATCCGCGAAGTCGAGTTCATCGCCCAGGCCTTCCAGCTGATTCACGGTGGCCGTGACCTGAGCCTGCAACTGCGGCCATTGCTCAAGGTGCTGGCAATCCTGGAGGGCCAGGGTTACCTGCCGCCCGCCGTGGTGGCAGAACTGCGCGAAGGCTATGAATTCCTGCGCTACACCGAACACGCCATCCAGGCCATCGCCGACCGCCAGACACAGATGCTGCCCGATAGCGAACTCGACCGTGCGCGTGTCGCCTATATGCTTGGTTTTGCCGACTGGCAGAGCTTCCACGATCAGTTGATGTACTGGCGCGGCCGGGTCGACTGGCACTTCCGTCAGGTCATTGCCGACCCGGATGAGGACGAAGGTGAAGGCGAGCTGGTGGTCGGTGGCGAGTGGTCACCGCTGTGGGAGCAGGCCCAGGATGAAGAAGCCGCAGGTCGCCAGCTGGAAGAGGCCGGTTTCAAGCAACCGACCGAAGCCTTGCGCCGCCTGGCAGCGCTGCGCGCCAGCCCGCAGCTGCGTTCGATGCAGCGCATCGGCCGCGAGCGCCTGGATGCCTTCATCCCGCGCCTGCTGGCCCAGGCCGTGGAACACGACAACCCGGACCTGGTACTGGAGCGGGTGTTGCCGCTGGTCGAGGCCGTGGCACGGCGCTCGGCCTACCTGGTGCTGCTCACCGAAAACCCGGGTGCCTTGCGGCGCTTGCTGACCCTGTGTGCGGCCAGCCCGTGGATCGCCGAGCAGATTGCTCGCTACCCGTTGCTGCTCGATGAACTGCTCAACGAAGGCCGCCTGTTCAGCCCACCACTGGCGCCGGAGCTGGCTGCCGAGCTGCGCGAGCGGCTGACGCGCATCCCCGAGGACGACCTGGAACAGCAGATGGAAGCGCTGCGCCACTTCAAGCTGGCCCATAGCCTGCGTGTGGCAGCGTCGGAAATCAGCGGCAACCTGCCGTTGATGAAAGTCAGCGACTACCTGACCTGGCTGGCCGAAGCCATACTCGACCAGGTGCTGGCCCTGGCCTGGCGCCAGACCGTGGCCCGCCATGGTCAGCCCCGGCGCAGCGACGGTAGCCTGTGTGACCCAGGCTTCATCATCATCGGCTACGGCAAGGTCGGTGGCCTGGAGCTGGGCCATGGCTCGGACCTGGACCTGGTGTTCATTCACGATGGCGACCCGCAGGCGGAAACCGACGGCGCCAAACCGATCGACAGTGCGCAGTTCTTCACCCGCCTGGGTCAGCGCATCATCCACTTGCTGACTACCCAGACCAACTCCGGCCAGCTGTACGACGTCGACATGCGCCTGCGCCCGTCTGGCGCGGCGGGGTTGCTGGTCAGTTCGCTGGGGGCGTTCGAGCGCTACCAGCAGAGCGAGGCCTGGACCTGGGAGCACCAGGCCCTGGTGCGCGCCCGTGTGCTGGTGGGCTGCAAGCAGGTGGCGACGGCATTCGAGGGCGTGCGCGCCAAGGTCCTGGGCCAGCCCCGTGACCTGGGCAAGTTGCGCAGCGAAGTGAGCGAGATGCGTGCCAAGATGCGCGACAACCTCGGCACCAAGGCCACCCTTGCCGGCACTGCGGCCAATGCCTTCGATACCGGTGTGGCGTTCGATATCAAGCAGGATGCCGGCGGTATCGTCGATATCGAATTTATGGTGCAATACGCCGCTTTGGCCTGGTCTCACGAGCACCCGGCCATACTCCGATGGACCGATAACATCCGCATTCTGGAAGAACTGGAGCAGGCAAGGTTGATGCCGGCCAGTGACGCGGTGCTGTTGCGTGAGGTGTACAAGGCGTTCCGCTCGGCGTCGCACCGCCAGGCCCTGCAGAAGCAGGCCGGGGTGATCGATGCGGCGCAATTTGCCGATGAGCGTCGCGAAGTGCGGCGGATCTGGGGCGAATTGGGACTTACTTGAGATCGTCGGGGCCGCTTTGCGGCCCTTTCGCGACACAAGGCCGCTCCTACAGGCGATCGCATTCCCTTGTAGGAGCGGCCTTGTGTCGCGAAAGGGGCGCGAAGCGGCCCCAGCGGTTCCCCGGTGGTACACTGTCCGCCACATAGCCTGAATATAAAGAGGGGAGGCCAGGCTGTATGCAGCCTGTAGCCTCCCCGAGCGTTTCTGGACTAAGCATGAGAATACTGATCATTGGCCCCAGCTGGGTCGGCGACATGGTGATGGCGCAGACCCTGTTCCAGTGCCTGAAACAGCAGCACCCCGACTGCGTGATCGACGTGCTGGCGCCCGAGTGGAGCCGGCCGATCCTTGAACGCATGCCCGAAGTGCGTCAGGCCTTGAGCTTCCCGCTCGGCCACGGCGCGCTGGAACTGGCTACGCGTCGGCGCATCGGCAAGTCCCTGGCCGGCCAGTACGACCAGGCCATCCTGCTGCCCAACTCGTTGAAGTCGGCACTGGTGCCGTTCTTTGCCGGCATTCCCAAGCGCACCGGGTGGCGCGGTGAAATGCGTTTCGGCCTGCTCAACGACGTGCGCAAGCTGGACAAGGCCCGCTACCCGTTGATGATCGAACGTTTCATGGCCCTGGCCTACGCACCCGGTGCCGAGCTGCCGCAGCCGTATCCGCGGCCAAGCCTGCAGATCGAAGCGCAGAGCCGCGAAGCCGCCCTGGCCAAGTTCGGCCTGGCGTTGGACCGCCCGGTGCTGGCGCTGTGCCCGGGCGCCGAGTTCGGTGAGGCCAAGCGCTGGCCGAGCGAGCACTACGCCGCCGTGGCCGATGCGATGACCCGCCAGGGCTGGCAGGTGTGGCTGTTCGGCTCGAAGAACGACCACCCGGTCGGCGAGCAGATCCGCGACCGCCTGATACCGGGCCTGCGTGAAGAGTCGTACAACCTGGCGGGCGAAACCTCGCTGGCCGAGGCCATCGACCTGATGTCCTGCGCCGATGCCGTGGTGTCCAACGACTCTGGCCTGATGCACGTGGCGGCGGCGTTGAACCGCCCGCTGGTCGCGGTGTACGGTTCCACTTCGCCTGGCTTCACGCCGCCGCTGGCCGAACAGGTGGAAGTGGTGCGCACCGGCATCGAGTGCAGCCCGTGCTTTGACCGCACCTGCCGCTTCGGCCACTACAACTGCCTGCGCCTGCTGGAGCCGGGCAGAGTGATCGCCGCCCTGCACAGCCTGGGTGGTCCGAACCTGATCGATACCGTGGCCGAGGTCGACTAAGTGCGGGTACTGATCATCAAGACTTCGTCGCTGGGTGATGTGATCCACACCCTGCCGGCGCTGACCGACGCCGCCCATGCCATCCCGGGCATCCGTTTCGACTGGGTGGTGGAAGAAGGCTTTGCCGAGATCCCCAGCTGGCACCCGGCAGTCGACCAGGTCATCCCGGTGGCGATCCGCCGCTGGCGCAAGAATCTCTGGCAGACCCTCAAGAGCGGCGAATGGAAGGCGTTCAAGCAGCGCGTTCGCGAGCGCCAGTACGACCTGGTGATCGATGCCCAGGGCCTGGTCAAGTCGGCTTGGCTGACCCGCTACGTCAAGGCCCCTGTCGCCGGGCTGGACCGCTATTCGGCCCGTGAAGGCTGGGCCAGCCGGTTCTATGACCGGCCGCTGTCGGTCGCCGTTGGCCAGCATGCCGTGGAGCGAGTACGACAATTGTTCGCCATGGCCCTGGCCTATGACCTGCCGGAAGGCATCGGCCAGTACGGTCTCGACCTCGACCGCCTGCAATTGCCGCCGGCTGCGCCTTACGTGGTGTTTCTGCATGGCACCACCTGGGCGACCAAGCACTGGCCTGAAGCCTACTGGCGTGAACTGGCCGAGCGCATGGGCCGGCACAAGCTGCAGGTACGCCTGCCTTGGGGCAACCCCGCCGAAAAGGCCCGTGCCGAGCGCATTGCCCAGGGCTTGAACAACTGCCAGGTGCTCCCCAGATTGAACCTTGCCGGCGTCGCCCGTGTGCTGGCGGCGGCCAAGGCCTGTGTGGCGGTGGATACCGGCCTCGGCCACCTGGCTGCAGCGCTGGACGTACCGACCATTTCGCTGTTCGGCCCGACCAACCCAGGCCTGACCGGCGCCTACGGACGGACTCAGATTCACCAGGCCAGTGACTGGCCTTGCGCCCCCTGCCTGCAAAAGAAATGCACCTACAAACCGAGCGCCGACGACCTGCGCCGGTTCGATCTGAAACGCGAGTGGCCGCTGTGCTTCACTCGCCTGAATCCCGAGCATGTAGCGAGCCGCCTGAGCGCGCTGCTGCTGGCTGAGGATGTTCGTTGATGCAACTGGCTTTCGTGCTTTACAAATATTTCCCCTTCGGCGGGCTGCAGCGCGATTTCATGCGCATTGCCCTGGAATGCCAGAAGCGGGGCCACCAGATCCGCGTGTACACGCTGATCTGGGAGGGTGACATTCCGCCGGGCTTCGAGGTGTTGGTGGCGCCGGTCAAGGCGATCTTCAACCATCGCCGCAACGAGAAGCTCAGCGCCTGGATGGCCGCGGACCTGGCCAAGCGCCCGGTCGACCGCCTGATCGGTTTCAACAAGATGCCGGGGCTGGACGTCTACTACGCCGCCGACGGCTGCTTCGAGGACAAGGCGCAGACCCTGCGCGGCGGCCTGTACCGCCGCTGGGGCCGCTACCGGCATTTTGCCGAGTACGAACGTGCCGTGTTCGCCAAGGACGCGCGCACCGAAGTGCTGATGATTTCCGAAGTGCAGCAGCCGCTGTTCATCAAGCACTACGGCACCCCGGTGGAACGCTTCCACCTGCTGCCGCCAGGCATCTCCCAGGACCGCCGCGCGCCGGCCAACGCCGCCGAGATCCGCGCCGAGTTCCGCAAGGAATTCAACCTCGGCGATGACGACCTGCTGCTGGTGCAGATCGGCTCCGGCTTCAAGACCAAGGGCGTCGATCGGAGCCTCAAAGCCCTGGCCGCGCTGCCCTCGGCGCTGCGCAAACGCACCAGGCTGATGGTCATCGGCCAGGACGACCCCAAGGTGTTCCAGTTGCAGAGCGCCGCCTTGGGCTTGGGGGAGCAGGTGCAGTTCCTCAAGGGCCGCAGCGACATCCCGCGCTTCCTGCTGGGTGCCGACCTGCTGATCCACCCGGCCTACAACGAGAACACCGGCACGGTGCTGCTCGAAGCGCTGGTGGCCGGCTTGCCGGTGCTGGTGTCCAAGGTCTGCGGTTACGCTCACTACATCGCCGAGGCCGACAGCGGCCTGGTGCTGGACGAGCCGTTCGAGCAGGAGCAGCTCAATGCTTGCCTGCAGCGCATGCTTGAAGACGGGCAGGCCCGCGCCGGCTGGTCGCGCAACGGCCTGGCCTTTGCCGACAGTGCCGACCTGTACAGCATGCCGCAGCATGCTGCCGATGTGATTCTGGGACAGGAGAACGCATGAAGCTGATTTTGGCCGAACCCTTCAAGCATCTGTGGGCCGGGCGGGACGCCTTCGAGGCCGTGGAAGCGCTGCAAGGCGAGGTCTATCGCGAGCTGGAGGGCCGTCGCACGCTGCGTACCGAGGTCGATGGCGAGGGCTTCTTCGTCAAGATCCACCGTGGCATCGGCTGGGGCGAGATCTTCAAGAACCTGCTCACTGCCAAGTTGCCGGTACTCGGTGCCGGCCAGGAATGGCAGGCCATCCAGCGCCTGCATGAAGTGGGCGTGCCGACCATGACCGCGGTGGCCTATGGCGAGCGTGGCAGCAACCCGGCCAGCCAGCATTCGTTCATCGTCACCGAAGAGCTGGCGCCTACCATCAGCCTGGAAGATTTCAGCATCGACTGGGTCAGGCAGCCGCCCGAACCACGCCTGAAGCGTGCGCTGATCGCTGAAGTGGCAAAGATGACTGGCGGCATGCACCGCGCCGGGGTCAACCACCGAGACTGTTACATCTGCCACTTCCTGCTGCACACCGACCGGCCGGTGACGCCGGAAGACTTCAAACTGTCGGTCATCGACCTGCATCGCGCCCAGACCCGGGCGAAAATCAGCCGCCGCTGGCGCGACAAGGACCTGGCCGCGCTGTACTTCTCGGCGCTGGACATCGGCCTTACCCGGCGTGACAAGCTGCGTTTCCTGCGCGGTTACTTCCAGCGCCCGTTGCGGCAGATTCTGGCCGAGGAGGCCGCGCTGCTCGCCTGGCTCGAGCGCAAGGCGCAGAAACTCTACGATCGCAAGCAACGCTATGGGGATGCACTCTGATGGCGAGTTGGACACTGGCGCCAGGCTACGAACATCTGGCGTCGGACTTCGGCAGCCTCGATGCGGTCTTTGCCCTCAAGGGCGAACACCTCACGCGTGACCCGCTCAGCGAGGTTATCCGCGTCGAGCGTGACGGGGTCAACTACTACGTCAAGCGTTACACCGGCGCTGGCAAGCACATGCGCCGCTACCTGGGCCGGCCACGCATCAAGGCCGAATGGCAGAACCTCAAGCAGTTCGCCAAGTGGGAAATTCCCACTGCCGAGGTGGTGGCCTGGGGCCTGGAACGCAAGGGCCTGGCTTTTGGCCGGGGGGCGATGATCACCCGCGAGCTGCCGCGTACCGAAGACCTTTCGGCGCTGGCCGAGCGCAACGACCCACGCCTGGCCGACCGGGTCTGGGTCGACAAGCTGAGCCGTCAGCTGGCGCGCCACACCCGGGTGATGCATGAACACCGTTTTGCCCACAACGACCTGAAGTGGCGCAACCTGCTGGTCGACGACCTCGGTACGCTGTTCTTCATCGACTGCCCGACCGGCGACTTCTGGCGCGGCTTCATGTGGCGCCACCGCATGATCAAAGACCTGGCGTGCCTGGACAAGGTGGCTAAATATCATCTGTCGGCGACCCAGCGCCTGCGTTTCTATCTGCAGTACCGTGGGCGTCAGCGCCTGAATGTGCGCGACAAGCGGCGCATTCGCCAGGTGCTGAGCTTCTTCGAGGGAAGGGAATGACCGATTACCTGGCCAGCGCGGACCTCGCGTTGCTCAAACGCCATGGCTTGAACGATTTCGAAGCGCTGTGGGCGCTGCAGCTCGACGCCGTGGACGAACCCAACACCGGCCGCGGCGGCTGGAGCAGCGTCTATCGCCTGGAGCTGGAGGGCAAAGGCTATTACCTCAAGCGCCAGAGCGATTACCTGACCCGCACCTTGCACCGGCCGTTTGGCGAACCGACCTTCGCCCGCGAGTTCCGTAACATCAGCCGTTACCACAAACTGCACATCCCGGCCTTGCAGGCCGTGTTCTACGGCGAGCGCAAGCAGAACGGCAAGCACCGGGCAATCCTGATGACCCGTGCGCTGGACGAGTGGAGCGACCTCGAAGGTTTGCTGGCTCAGTGGCCACAGCTTGCCGATGACGCCCGGGCAGGGATCCTCAAGGCCTGCGGCCAGTTGGCGCGCACCCTGCACGGTGCAGGCCTGGTGCACGGCTGCTTCTATCCCAAGCACATCTTCCTGCGCCAACGGCGCGAAGGCTGGGAAGCGCAACTGATCGACCTGGAAAAGACCCGGCCGCTGCTGTTCGGCATGCGTGATCGCCTGCGCGACCTGGAGCCGCTGCTGCGACGTGCCGGGGCCTGGAGCGAGGCGGACGTGCGCCAGTTGTTGGCGGCCTACCTGCAGCAGCCTGGCGACAGCGCCCTGGTCGGCACTTGGCTGCAACGCCTGACGCAACGCCGTCGTGAAAAAGAGGCCCGCTGATGCGTTTGTCCGAACTCAAAGACGCCGGGCGCAGCCCGGCGCTGCCGTTGAGCATCACCCTGGCCGATGCCGCTGGCCCGGCTGACCTGCAATTGCTCAGCCTGCTGCGGGTGCTGCCCGGCCAGCGCTATGTCGGCGCTGGCATCTGGCGTGGCACCCCGGTGCTGGCCAAGCTGCTGGTCGGTGGCAATGCCGCGCGGCATTTCCAGCGCGAACTGGATGGCGTGAAGCTGTTGGCCAAAGAGGGCCTGACCACGCCGCAACTGCTGGCCGACGGCCTCAAGGAAGGCGAGGGTGGCTGGCTGCTGTTCGAATTCCTCGATGGCGCTGAAAGCCTGGCCGATGCCTGGGCGGCGGTGGAAAGCCTGCCGGTGCTGGCTGACGAGCAGCACCTGGTACTGGGCGAAGCCCTGACTGCCGTGGCGCACATGCATGCCCAGGGCCTGTGGCAAGAAGACCTGCACCTGGACAACCTGCTGCGCCACGGCGGCAAGCTCTACCTGATCGACGGCGCCGGCATCAAGGCCGAGACACCCGGCCAGCAGTTGTCGCGCCCGCGTGTGCTGGAAAATCTCGGGGTGTTCTTCGCCCAGTTGCCCAAGCGCCTGGAGCCGTTCATCGAAGAGCTGCTGGTGCACTACCTGCTGGCCAACGCCGAGCACGCGCTGCCGCTGGAAGCGCTGTTGAAGCAGGTGGACAAGGTGCGCAGCTGGCGGCAGAAGGATTACCTGGAGAAGGCTGGCCGCGAGTGCAGCCTGTTCAGTGTCGAGCGCAGCCTGTCAGGCCTGCGCGTGATCCGCCGCAACGAGGTGGAGGCCATGCTGCCGGTGCTCGAGCAGGCGGATGCACTGATCGACCAGGGCCACCTGTACAAGACCGGTGGTGCGGCCAGTGTGGCGCGTATCGAAGTGAACGGCCGCAAGCTAGTGCTCAAGCGCTACAACATCAAGAACACCGCCCATTGGTTCAAGCGCTTCTGGCGCCCGAGCCGGGCCTGGCATTCGTGGATAGAAGGGCATCGCCTGGAATTCCTCGACATCGCCACGCCGCGCCCGCTGGCGGTGCTGGAACAGCGGGTGATGGGCCTGCGCAGCCGCGCCTACCTGGTCACCGAATACATCGATGGCCCGGACCTCACCGCCTGCTTCGCGCCCTATGTGGACAACGGCGATGCCCCTGAAGAGCAGGTCGATGCGCTGGTACACGTGATGCAGCAGCTGATCCGCGAGCGCATAAGCCATGGCGATTTCAAAGGTCACAACCTGTTCTGGGACAAGGGCCAGTGGTCGCTGATCGACCTCGACGCCATGTGCCAGCACGCCACCCAGCTCAGTTTTGCCCCGGCCTACGCCCGTGACCGGGCGCGGCTGTTGCGTAACTGGCCGAGTGGCAGCGCGCTGCATCAACGACTGGACCGCCTGCTGCCGAGGCTGACCGAGTAAGACTCGGGCAGGGCCAGCCAGTCGCTGCTGCGTCCTGCCTGACGCACACGAATTCGCCACTGCCCGTCGCGCCAGCGCAGGATCGCCCAGGGTACTACTCCCGCTGTCTCGGCCTGGGCGATCGGTAGGTGGTAGCGGTCGGCAAGCAGGTGCCGGCGCAGGGGAAGCTGCCCTCCTTGGGTCTGCAGATACAGTTGCTCGTCGGCCTGGTGCAGGCCATCGATGGCTTCGAACGCTTCACCTTCAAGGGTTTCCGGCAGCCGGCACTCGGCGAGTAGCTGGGCCAGGTCGGGCACACCGTCGTACCACAGCACCGGCGAGTCAATGACCCAGTTGCCACTGGCCAGGCGTTTTACCGGCTGCTGCAGGTAGGCGTCTGGCTGTACCGGGTCGATTACCCGCCAGCGCTGGCCGTCGAAGGCCACCTTGTAGTAGCGCTGCTGGGCATCTTGGATGTAGTACTGGCTGAGCCCTTCGAACTCGGAGGCCTTTTCATAGACCCCTTCGGCGTAGATGCCGTCGATCCGGAAGCGCAGGTTATCCACCGTGGGCGTCACGCTGTAGCGCGAGGGCAATGGCAGCGGCGGTTGTGACGGCACGCCGCGCAGCACGCGCCGCATCAGGCCGGTGGCGGCCAGGCTGGTACCCGCATCGTTGGCATGGCTAAGGGCGTTGTAGGTGTGCTGCAGCACGCCATCAATGTCCTCTTGGCGATAGGCCTGCGCGCCACCCCAGATCTCGATCACCATTCGCCCCAGCGAGAGGGGGATGAACGCGCGGGCGGGCAGTGCCAGGCTGACCAGATCGAGCAGGCGCCAGGCCAGATCGATTCCTTGTTGCACATCGGCCTCTGCGGTGGTGCGGCTATTGGCGTCTGCGACGGCAATCAACCCGCGTGCCATGGACAGGTAATAGGCATGGAACAGGTCATCGTCAACGGCTGGCATGTGTAGCGCTGTACCGAGGCCACCCCTGATGAACAGGCGCCGGGCCTCTTCCCTGGGTAACTGTGGCAGGCGATCCAGCGTGTAATCCATAAGGCTGGTTTTCTGGCGCAGCAGGCGCAGCAGCGCGCGTGCGCTGGCCAGGCTGCGCCAGGCGCGTCGGTCAGGGGCATCGGGGGTATACAGGACGAACGAGCGTACGCCGGCCGTTTGGCTGTCGAGCAGCAGTACGCCCTGCACGGTATGGTTGTTGATCGTCAGTTGGTGCACGGTGACACGCACCCCGTCGACAGCTGGGCGCAGGGCATTGTGCGGGTAATCCAGCACCTTTCGCACCCAGCGGTAGTCGCGTTCCGAGTGGTCGCTGGCAAGGTGCCTGGCGTAACGTGCCTTGGCCAACTCGGCCTCCATGCGGGCACGGTTGACCTTGGCATGGGCGTTCAGCCGCCAGGCCCCCAGTGGAGCGTCGATCAGCTGTTTTTGCAGAAATTCGGTATAGCTGCCACCGACGCTGAGGCTTCTCACCAGGGCCTTCAGGTAGCTCGCAGTCAGTGCCGCTGGCAGCGGCTTGCCATGGCGGTGGGCGGCCCGTGCTGTCAGCCAGTAGTCATAGTCGAACCAGCTCACGTTACGCAGCGCCAGCTCATCCAATGGGTAGCTTTCCTTGATGGTTTCGATCAGTTCGCCACCGACTTTCTGTACGCCGCGCCAGGTGATGAAGCTGGAGGGGTGGAAGGGGTTGATATGTGGCCCGACCTGCCGGGTATGGACCACATGCACCAGGATGTCGCTGGCCGGGTAGGTCAGGCCGAGGTCGCTGCGCAAGCGTTCCTCGACTCTGTCCTTGGCCCAGTTGCGCAGGGTGTGCCTCTGGCGGAACTGGGCAAAGGTGAGTATGCCGGCAGTGGCGACGCTGTCGGCGGCTGCCACCAGCAGCTGCATGGTTTGCATGATATGGGTGAGCCCTTGCTCGCTGGCCGAGCGCAGCCAGTTGGGCAGGTTTTTTTCCAGTAGCAGTGAATAGCGGGTGTCGAGTAATGCTTGCTTGCCAGCCTCGTCTGTCAGGGCCATGGCCTTGCGCAACGCCTCGGCCGTGATCGGCAGGGTGGGCGTGTTCGTCCAGCTTTGCTGAAGGCGTTGACGCTGTGCCTCCAGCAGGCTGTCGACCTGCGCCTGGACCGGGTCGTCGGCGTACCATTCATAACGCAGGCGGTCGGCCAGGCAGGCGTTGCGCTCGCGCTGCGGATCGACCAGCAGGCGCAGAAGAGGCTTGCTCTGGATGGGATCATCAAGGCGCTCGCAGAGCTCCTGGTGCAACGCGGTGAGTGACGGGTAGGCCTCGATCCCTTGAGCGGTGCCGCACAGCAGTGCCGGCCCGGTGGCCTGTTGGCCGTCTAGCTGCTCGCCTTCCGGGCGGCCGGCCAGCACCACGAACATGCCGGGCAGTGCTGACCGCCAATGCGGGCGGTTGCGGCTGAGCACCGGGCGATAGACCTGGGCACGGCGTGCGAGTGGCTGGTGGTGGCGTTGCCAGGCCGCAGGCAGGTCCAGGCAACCGCGCAGCAGGTCGGCCTGCTCGGCAGCCAGTGTCTGGTCGCCCAGGCGCAGGTCAAGTTCGGCATGCATCAAAGCCCGGCGCAGGTCGGTGAGACGCATGCGCCGTGAGCGGCCCTGACTATCGGCATCGGCCCAGAATTGCGCCAGTCCGGCATGCAGTTGCTGGCGGGTCTGGGTGAGCGGGTCGGGGTTCGGCAAGGCGCTTAGCAGCGCCACGACTTGTTGGTCGAGAAACTCGATACGTTCCAGTGGCAGCATGGTGTACTCCATAAAAGTAGGCGCACACAAGCTGGCCATTGGCGCAGTGCAATGGGCGGTAACCGGTTATCGACCGCACAGTGCCCGCAGGCTGAGCACGGCCGGGATGCCCAGGCCCAGCCAGGCCAGGGCATCCCACGCGCCGTCACCGAGCAAGGCGGCGAACAGGCCGGCGGCGCCGAGCACGGCAATGCTGGCCGGCCAGGCGAAGACGCGCCGGGTGGCTTGCGACCTGTGGCTCATGCGCGCGTCTCCCGGGTCTTGCGCTGCTTGCCCCACCACAGGTACAGGCCGCTGCCGAGCACGATGAGGGTTAGCACATCGAGCACTGCCCAGAGGATCTGCATCGGTCGACCGCCGTAGTCGCCAAAGTGCAGCGGCTGCGACAACCCCATGGCGTCCATGTACCAGGGCCGCTCACCGACCGCCGTCACCTCGAGGGTGCGGGCGTCGATCAGCACCGGCGTGAAGAGGTGTGAGCTCAGGTGCGTGGCGCCATTCATGAACACTGCGTAATGGTGTTCGCTGGAGAAGCGCGTGCCGGGGAAGGCAATGAAGTCGGGGCGCATACCGGGTGCGGCCTGTTCGGCAATGTTCAGCAGGCGGGTGGCAGGTGCGCGATCAGTGAGTGTCGGGGCATCACGATAGGGTGCGACCATCGCGGCCAGGCTGTCGTTGCGCCAGGCAGCAATGACCAGGTCGGACAGGGCGCTGATCACGCCGGTCACGCCGACGGTGAGCGCCCAGGCCAGGGTGACCACGCCAATCAGGTTGTGCAGGTCGAGCCAGCGCAGGCGGCGGGACTTGTCGTGGCGCACGGTGGCGAAATCGAGACGGCGCATGAACGGCGCGTAGAGCACGGTGCCGGAGACGATCGCGACGACGAAAAGCACACCCATGAACGCCAGCAGCAGCTTGCCGGGGAGCCCGGCGAACATGTCCACGTGCAGGCGCAGCATGAGCATCATGAAGCCACCGTTGGCGGCGGGCATGGCCACGGCTTCGCCGGTGCGGGCGTCGAGCATGAAGGTGTGCGACGAGTTGGGTTCGGTGCCGGCAGTTGCGGCGGTGATCGCGAGTACGCCGTCGGGTTCGTCCTCGTCGAAGCCGAAGTACTGCACGACCTCGCCGGGGCGGTGCTGTTCGGCTTTGACGACCAGCTGTTGCAGGTCCAGATGCGGGGTGCCTGCCGGCATCTCGCGCAGTTGCGCAGCATCGCCGAGCAGTTGTTCGAGTTCGTGGTGGAAGATCAGCGGCAGGCCGGTGAGCGACAGCAACATCAGGAACAGGGTGCAGACCAGGCTGCTCCAGGTATGGATCACCGACCAGCGGCGGATGGTTGGGCTTTTCATCACGGTACCGATTTCTGTCTGTTGGACCGTGGGGCTGCTGCGCAGCCCTTTCGCGACACAAGGCCGCTCCCACAAGGAATAGATGATTTCCTGTGGGAGCGGCCTTGTGTCGCGAAAGGGGCGCAAAGCGCCCCCAGCTCACTCAGAACTTGTAGGAAGCACTGGCCACGACGCTGCGCTCGTCGCCGTAGTAGCAGTAGAAGCTGTCGCAGGTAGAGATGTAGTCCTTGTTGAACAGGTTGGTGGCGTTGACCGCCACCGACGCGCCCTTGAGGCTGGTGCTCAGGCGACCGAGGTCGTAGTGCACGGAGGCGTCGAACACGGTGTAGGCGTTGGCCTTGCCCAGGTAGGTGTTGGCCTGGTCGCCGTAGGTGTTGCCGGTGTAGCGCGCACCGCCGCCGATACCGAAGCCATCGAGCACGCCGCTGTGCCAGGTGTAGTCGGCCCACAGCGAGGCTTGCTGGTTGGGCATCAGCTGCAGGCGGTTGCCCTGGTACTGGCCATCCTGCACTTGCGACTTGGCCAGGGTGTAGGCGGCGGTCAGCTTGAGGTTTTCGGTGACATCGGAAACCGCTTCCAGCTCCAGGCCGTGGACTTTGACTTCGCCGGTCTGGCTAGTGATGGTTACCCCGCCGACGTTGTCGGTTACCGAGACGTTTTTCTGCGTCAGGTCATACACGGCTGCCGAGAGCAGGGTGCTGGAACCCGGTGGCTGGTACTTGACGCCCAGCTCCCATTGCTTGCCTTCGGTCGGTTTGAACGACTCGGAAGCGGACACTGCAGCGTTGCTGGACGGCTGGAACGACTCGGCATACGACAGGTACGGCACGAAGCCCGAGTCGAACACGTAGCTGATGGCCGCGTTGCCGCTGAATTTCTTGTCGCGCTGGGTGTTGGTGGCATCGCCTTTGTTGAGGAACTTGGTGCTGGTGTGCACCCAGTCTTCGCGACCGCCCAACGTCAGGCGCCAGTTGCCAAGGGCCATCTGGTCCTGGATGTAGACGCCGGTCTGATAGGTTTTCTGGTCGTAGTCGTAGAACGCCGTGGAGCGGTCCGGGCGAGTGATTGGCACTCCATAGACCGGGTTGTTTACGTTGCTGTCCGGCACGGAGCCGAAGATCGATAAGTAGTTGGTATTGACGCGCTGGTGGTCCAGGCCCAGCAGCAGGGTGTGGGTCACGTCGCCGGTGGCGAAGTCGGCCTGGAAGTTGTTGTCCACTGCAAACTGGCTGATGTCTTCATCGGTGTTGGTGGACATGCGGCTGACAGTACCATCGTCCTGCACCGGTGGTGTGGTCGGGTTATAGCTGCCGGGCGTGATGGTCTGGAACGCCAGGTCGGTCTTGGTGTAGCGCAGGTTCTGACGGAACTGCCAGACATCGTTGATGCGATGCTCGAAGGCGTAGCCCAGCGCGTAATAGGTACGGTCGTAGAACTCGTAGTCCGGGTCACCGAGGTTCTTGTGGTGGGAGACCTTGCCGAACGGCATATCGATTTTGGTGCCCTGGATCGGCCGGAACTGGCTGGTGGCGCCGGTATCGTCGCGGGTGAACTGGGTCAGCAGTGTCAGCGAAGTGTCTTCGTCGATGTTCCAGGTCAAGCTCGGGGCAATGTTGTAGCGCTTGTCGTCGATATGGTCGATCTGCGTGCCGCCATCGCGAACAACACCACTTACGCCGTAAAGGAATCGGCCCTCGTCATCAACCTTGCCGGTGCTGGCAAAGTTGATCTGGCGGTGGTTGTCGCTGCCGTACTGAAGTTCGATCTCGTGAGCGCTTTCAGCCTGGGGGCGGCGGCTGACCATGTCCAGCAGGCCGCCGGGCGGGGTCTGGCCATACAGCGAGGAAGCCGGGCCACGCAACAGCGCCAGGCGGTCGAGATTCCAGGTTTCGGCTTTCGGGTTGGCGTACACGCCGCGTGGCAGCGGCAGGCCGTCAAGGAACTGGGTTGGTTCGAAGCCGCGCACCCGCATCCAGTCGTAACGGGTGTCGCTGCCGAAGCTGGCGGAGACGATGCCCGGCATGTATTTCACGGCATCGTCGAGGCTGTGCACGCCACGGTCATTCATCTGCTGACGGGTGGCCACGGAGATCGACCGCGGCACTTCGACCAGCGCGGTGTCGGTCTTGGTTCCCGCTGCAGTGCGCTTGGCCAGGTAACCGTCGACCGGGCCCCAGGCGCTCTCGGACGCGCTGGCGGCATTCACGGTGGTCTCCGGCAGGGCCAGGGCGCCATCCGGCACGGCGACCAGGCTGTAGCTGCCCACGCTGCTTTGCTGCAATTGCAGGCCGGTGCCCTGCAGTGCGGCTTGCAGGGCGCCGAGGCCATTGTATTGGCCGTTGACCGGGGCCGAGGTCCGGCCGCTGACCAGCGCCGGGTCTATGGCCAGGGCGATGCCCGACTGGCTGGCGATCTGGTTCAGCGTAGTGGCCAGCGGCGCAGCGGGCAGGTTGTAGGCGCGTGGTGCCGACTGCTCGGCGGCGAACAGGGCGGTGCTGGACAAGGGCGCGGCCACGGCGATGGCCAGGGCCATCAGGCTGGGGCGCAGGATACGATCAACGGCACGGGACATGCAGCGGTTCCTCGACGGATAAGTGCTTACTGCTTCCTTGCCGAGCGAGATTGCGCAAGTGACAGGGGGAATCGGAAAAAAAGTGAGAATTATTTGAATCTGGCTTTCGCCTGCACTAACCCTTTCGCGGGCTCGCCCCACAGCGGGATCACAGTTTTCGAAGCTGTGATATTCCTGGGGGAGCGGGCGAGCCCGCGAAGGGATAGAAACTCATCTACTTGGGAACGACGGTCACCCACCACGGCGTATGCCGCTCGATCTTCACCGGCAGCGCCGGCACCAGCGAAGCCAGGGCCAGGTCGGTGTTGGTCAGCGGGAAGCTGCCGGTCACGCGCAGGTCGGCCACTTCATCGGCTACGCCCAGGTGACCGCTGCGGTAGCGGCCCAGCTGTTTCAGCAGGTCGGCCAGGCGCATGTTGTCGACCACCAGCATGCCGCGGGTCCAGGCATCGGCCCCGGCTGGCACCGGGCCTATCTGGCCGAGGCCGTTGGTGTTCATCAGTACTTGCTGGCCTTCGTGCAGGACCAGTTCGTCGCCGCTGTTGTGCGGCATGGCGGCTACTGACGACTGCAAGACTTCAAGGCGCGTGCCGTGGTCTTCGCGGCGCACCTGGAAGCGCGTGCCCAGCGGGCGCAGGCGGCCATCGTCGGTACGTACCAGTAACGGCCGAGGATCGTCGTGGCCGGTTTCCACCGAAATTTCGCCTTGGTGCAGCACCAGCACGCGCTGGTCGCCGTCGTAGTCGATATCCACGGCGGTGTGGCTATTGAGGCTCAGCAACGTGCCGTCGGTCAGGCGCAGGGTCCGCAGTTCACCGGTGGCGGTGCGCTGATCAGCGAGCCAGTAACTGGGTGCCAGCGACGGTGCGCCGACGCCGGCCAGCAGGGCACCTAGCAGGAACAGACCGGCCAGCCCCCCGCCGGCCTTGCCTATCCGGCGGCGCAGGCTGGCGCGCGATTGCAGCAGGGCCTGGCGAGCCGGGCCGGCAGCGGCGCTGACGCGCTGGTCGAGAGCGCCGAGCTGGCGCCAGGCACGGGCATGTTCTTCGCTGGCGGCATGCCAGCGGATGAACTCGTTGCGCTGGTCAGGCGTGCCGCTGCCATCGTCCAGGCTCATTTTCCAGGCGATGGCGGCCTCCAGCACGCGCGACGAAACCGGTGTGTTGTTCACCTGGGTTCCCCATACAGGGCCACGTAGCACTGGCGCATGCCCTGGGCGATGTACTGGCGCACGCGCGACACCGAAACGCCCAGGCGTTCGGCGATTTCGGCGTGGCCCATGCCATCCAGGCGGTTGTGCAGGAAGGCTGCACGGGCCTTGCTCGACAACTTGCCGAGCAGGCGGTCGATGGCCTTGAGGTCTTCGAGGATCAGCTGCTGGGTTTCCGGGGACGGGTGTTGTGCTTCGGGCATCGACGCAAGCTCCGCGAGGTAGGCCTGCTCCAGCGCCGCACGGCGGAAGTGGTCGAACATCAGGCCCTTGGCCACGGCGGCAAGGAAGGCGCGCGGTTCGCGCGGGGTGTCCAGCTGGTCGCGGCCGAGCAGGCGCACGAAAGTGTCCTGGCTCAGGTCTTCGGCGCGCTGGCGGCAGGCCATGTTGCGCTGCAGCCAGGCAAGCAGCCAGCCGCGATGGTCGCGGTACAGCGAGCCGACCAGTTCTGCGTGTGGGCGGTGGGCAGCAGACATGCAGCGTCCCCCGGAACGAATGCATTAACTAACGATAATTATTCGCGATTGTTACAGAGGCGGGGGGTGGGGTGCAATGGACGCTTATCGGATTGCCATCATTCAAGTCATGTTGCCTGTGCCGGCCCTTACGCGGGTAAACCCGCCCCGCGAAAGGGTCGGCAAAGCCACTGCATGATCAAAGACCGTGATGATGCGCTTTGCGCCGGCGCCAGCTGGCCAGCCGCTGCTCCAACTGCAACGGGCTGTCGAGCTGCTGGCGGCGGGCCTGGCTGAACAGGATCAGCGCCAGCTCCGCCGTGACCTGCGCATCGGCGCTGGCATGGTGACGCTCATCCACCTGCAGGCCGAAGCGCGCCACCCAGTCGTCCAGCCCGGCTTCGCGCAATACGGTGTCGGGGTTGAGCATCGGCGCCAGTTCCGCAACGTCGAGGAAAGGCAACTGCAAGCGATAACCGAGGCTTTCTTTCAAGGCCCTGGCAAGCATGCGCTGGTCGAACGGCGCATGGAACGCCAGCACCGGGCTGTCGCCCACGAACTCGAGCAGGTCGAGCAATGCCTCGGCCGGGTCGCAACCAGCCGCCAGGGCGCTCGGCCCGAGGCCGTGGATCAGCACGCTGGCGTTGGTTTTCTGCTCAGGGCGGTGCAGGGTGCGTTCGAATTGCTGGGCGAAATCGATGGCCCCGTCTTCGATAGCCACCGCGCCGATCGACAGCACAAGGTCGCGATGGGGGTTCAGGCCGCTGGTTTCCAGGTCAAGCACGACCCAGCGCTGCTCGCGCAACGAGCACACCCCCAACGGCCGTGCCTTGGGCAGCCGGGCCAAGCGCTGGCGCAAGGCGTCGTCCACCAGTGGGGCCGCGGGGCGCAGCCAGGCGAACAGGCTCACAACTGATACCGCAGCGCCAGGCTGCTCTGCAGGCGCTGGGCCTGGCGCAGGGATTCGCGCAGGATGCGCCGGTCCAGATGGTTGAGGCTGTCTGGATCGAGGCGGTTGGAGTAGGGCAGGTTGTCGCGAGTCTGGCGCTGGTGCTGCTGCATGCGGGTTTGCTGGATGAAGTGGTAGGCCTCTTCATAAGCTGCGCCGTCGAGCGCTTCGATGACCCCTTTGTCGACCAGCTGACGCAGGCGCTCGAGGGTGTTGCAAGCACCAATGCCATTGGCCAGGGCCAGCAGACGGGCACCGTCGACGAAGGGGGTCAGGCCCTGGACCTTGAGGTCGAGGGTGGCGGCCTTGTCGTTGCCCTGGCGGGTCAGCACGAATTCGCGCAGGCGGCCCACTGGTGGACGCTGGCGCAGCGCGTTTTCGGCAAGCATGCGCTGGAAGATGCGGTTGTCCGCCACCTGCTCGAGCAGCTGCCGACGCAGCTGTTCACAGCCCTGTTCATCGCCCCAGACCACGCGCAGGTCGAAGTAGATGCTCGAACCCAGCAGGTTCTCTGGGCTGGCTTCGCGCACAAAACCGGCAAAGCGCCGCGCCCACTGGGCACGTGACAGGCACAACTCGGGGTTGCCGGCCATGACGTTGCCCTTGCACAGGGTGAAACCGCACTGGGCCAGGCACTGGTTGATGTACTGCGCCAAGGGCAGCAAGCGTGCACGAATGATTTCGGCTTGGGCGTCGTCGGCGGCCTCGAAGAGGATGCCATTGTCCTGGTCGGTATGCAGGGTCTGCTCGCGGCGCCCTTCGCTGCCGAAGCACAGCCAGCTGAACGGCACGCCGGGGTCGCCGCGTTCGGCTATGGCCAGCTCGATCACCCGGCATACCGTGTGGTCGTTGAGCAGCGTGATGATCTGGGTGATCTGGGTCGAGGAGGCGCCATGAGCGAGCATGCGCTCGACCAGCTGGCCGATCTCACCGCGCATTTGTACCAGTGAATCAAGGCGTGGCGCGTGGCGGATGGTACGCGCCAGGTGTACCAGGTCGACCCGCTGCAACGAAAACAGGTCACGCTCGGAAACCACGCCACACAGCCGCTGGTTATCCACCAGGCAGACATGGGCGATGTGCCGTTCGGTCATCGCCATGGCGGCATCGAAGGCGCTGGCCTGGGGGCTGAGGTAAAAGGGCCTCGCTGTCATGTGCTGTTCGATCGGTGCAGCGAGCTCGGCATCGGCGGCGGCCACCACCTGGCGCAAGTCGCGAAGGGTGAAGATGCCGATCGGGTAGCGCTGCGGGTCGACCACGACGATGCTGCCCACCTGCTGTTCGTGCATCAGCCGTACCGCCTCGCGCAGCGGTGTATCCGGCGCGCAGACCACCGGGTGTCGCATGGCCAGTTCGCCCAGCGGGGTATTCAACGAGTACTGGGTGCCGAGGGTTTCCACCGCACGTTGGCGTACTTGCTGGTTGACTTGGTCGAGCAGGCTGCTGACACCGCGCAGTGCAAAGTCTCGAAACACGTCCGACATCGAGAACACGCGGATGAACGCGGCCTTGTTCAACTGCAGGCAGAAGGTGTCTTCACCCGCCAGGTGTTCGGTGCGCGTGGCACGCTCGCCAAGCAGCGCCGCCAGCGGGAAGCACTCGCCGCCAGTGATCTCGAAGGTGGTTTCCACCCCGGGCTTGACCAGGTGCTGGCGCTCGCCGACCACACGGCCTTGCTTGACGATGTAAAAGTGCTCGACGGGGCCATCCGTGGGTTTGATGATGCTTTCGCCGCTGGCATAGAAGCGCAACTGGCATTGTTCCACCAGAAAGGCCAGGTGGCTCTGCTCCATCTGGTTGAACGGCGGGAAACGCTGCAGGAACTGCAGGGTGCCCTGGATGTTCTGCAGTACTGCCGTTCTACCCGCCTGACTGTAGACGTCCTTTTTGCTCATGACACTGACCGTATCGCTACGCCGAACTATATATATCTATATATAGGTGCCGGCCTTGTTGTTCTCGGCCCCCATGGTCGGCTGGCAGCGGGGTGGTGCCCATTGGACGTAAGTCTAGTGAAGCATGACTGTCAAAGCGCCGACGAAAGGTGAGCCGATTTACGTAGCTTTCGTGGTCATAACCCTTGAGCGGGATTTTTTTGACGAGATGAACATGGCTGAGCATGACGACATCCTGAGTGACGCCGAACGCGAGGCCCTGGCCGTGCTCAGTGCGCCCATTGCGCACAGCCCGGTGGTGTTGATCGTCGATGACGACCCGGTCAACAGCGATGCGCTGAAGTGGTACCTGAAAAGCTGGGGTATCGAATGCATGACCGCTGACGGCGTTGAGGAAGCGATGTTCAAGCTGCATTACGAGCCGCGCATTGCGCTGTTGATCACCGATCTGCGGATGCAGCCCTGCAATGGCCTGGACCTGATACGGCAGATCCGCGAATCGGAACGGGCAGCATTGTCGATCATCGTGGTGTCGGGCGACACCGATGTGGAGGAGGCGGTGGACGTGATGCACCTGGGGGTGGTGGATTTTCTGCTGAAGCCGGTGGATCTGGAGAAACTGCTGGGGTTGGTGAAGAAAGAACTGAAGATCGAGTAGTGCAGGGCTGGGGCTGCTTTGCAGCCCTTTCCGACCGGTCCGGCGCCCCGGTCGGAAAGGGGCGCAAAGCGGCCCCATGCGGTTTAAAGCCCGTTACGCGCCTTGAATTCGCGACGGCGGCGGTGCAGCACTGGCTCGGTGTAGCCGTTCGGCTGCTTGGCACCTTCGATGACCAGCTCGATCGCCGCCTGGAACGCGATGTTGTCGTCGAAATTCGGCGCCATCGGGCGGTACAGGGCGTCGCCAGCGTTTTGCTTGTCGACCACTGCAGCCATGCGCTTGAGGCTTTCCAGCACCTGCTCCTGGCTGACCACGCCATGGCGCAGCCAGTTGGCCAGCAGCTGGGCCGAGATGCGCAGGGTGGCGCGGTCTTCCATCAGGCCGACATCGTTGATGTCCGGTACCTTCGAGCAACCTACGCCCTGATCGATCCAGCGCACGACATAGCCGAGGATGCCCTGGGCGTTGTTGTCCAGCTCGTTGCGGATCTCTTCAGCCGACCAGTTGGTGTCGGCCGCCAGCGGGATGGTCAGGATGTCGTCGACCGAAGCCGGGGTGCGCAAAGCCAGCTCGCGCTGACGCGCCTGCACGTCGACCTTGTGGTAATGCAGAGCGTGCAGGGTGGCGGCGGTTGGCGACGGTACCCAGGCGGTGTTGGCGCCGGCCAGGGGGTGAGCGATCTTCTGCTCGAGCATGGCGGCCATCAGGTCAGGCATCGCCCACATGCCCTTGCCGATCTGCGCACGGCCTTGCAGGCCAGTGGCCAGGCCGACGTCGACGTTGTTGTTCTCGTAGGCGCCGATCCACTTCTCGTTCTTCATGGCGCCCTTGCGCACCACTGCGCCGGCTTCCATCGAGGTGTGGATTTCATCACCGGTACGGTCGAGGAAGCCGGTGTTGATGAACACCACGCGCTCGGCGGCCGCCTTGATGCAGGACTTCAGGTTGACCGTGGTACGGCGTTCCTCGTCCATGATGCCGACCTTCACGGTATTGCGCTTCATGCCCAGCAGGTCTTCTACGCGGCTGAAGATCTCGGCGGCGAAGGCGACTTCTTCCGGGCCGTGCATCTTCGGCTTGACGATGTACACGCTGCCGGTGCGGGTGTTTTTGCGGCTGGTGTTGCCGTTGAGGTTGTGCAGGGCGATCAGGTTGGTGAACAGGCCGTCCTGGATGCCTTCAGGGATTTCGTTGCCCTGAGCATCGAGGATCGCCGGGTTGGTCATCAGGTGACCGACGTTGCGCACGAACAGCAGCGAACGGCCGTGCAGGGTTACGCTGCCGCCATTGGGCGCGGCGTATTCGCGGTCCGGGTTCATGGTACGGGTGAAGGTCTTGCCGCCTTTGCTCACGTTTTCGGCCAGGTCGCCCTTCATCAGGCCCAGCCAGTTGCGGTAGACGATGACTTTGTCATCGGCATCGACGGCGGCGACCGAGTCTTCGCAGTCCATGATGGTGGTCAGTGCCGATTCCATCAGGATGTCTTTGACGCCAGCGGCATCGGTGCTGCCGACTGGCGTGCTGGCGTCGACCTGGATTTCGAAGTGCAGGCCGTTGTGCTTGAGCAGCACAGCGGTCGGTGCCTTGGCATCGCCATGGAAGCCGATCAGCTGGGCGTCGTCACGCAGGCCGCTGTTGCTGCCGCCTTTCAGGGCAACGACAAGCTTGCCGCCTTCGATGCGGTAGCCGGTGGAGTCGACGTGCGAACCGGCAGCCAGTGGCGCGGCTTCGTCGAGGAAGGCGCGG
>NZ_BCBG01000031.1:0-68702 GCF_001320485.1 Pseudomonas sp. NBRC 111130 | reverse complement strand
CCCACAATTCAGGCCGCGCAAGCCTTGAAGTCGCTTACTTGGCCGCCTTGATCGCCGCCGCCAGCTTCTTCGCCGCATCGGCCGGGTCGGCCTTGGGGTCGTTGATGTAGTTGGTCACCACATCGAAGAATGCGCCCTGCACGGCCAGCGTGGTGGCCATGTTGTGCGCCATGCTCGGCTGCAGGCCGCCGCTCTTGGCGTCGGCGAGGAAGTCCTTGGCGGAGGTCTGGGCGCAGGCGTCGAAGCCGTACTTGCCCATGTCGGCAAGCATGTCGTTGCGCACCGGGATCGAGCCCTTGTTGATGCTGAAGACCTTCTGGAAGTCTTCACCCAACACCTTGCGGGCGATGTCCTGCTGCCCGGCGGCAGTGCCCTTGTCGTTCTGCTTGAACACCACCAGCGAGTCGATGTTGTACAGGAATGCCTTGTCCGTTCCGGGGAACGGCACGCACTGGTAATCCTTGCCGGCGGTCTTCTTCGCCAGGGTCCACTCGCTCTTGGCCCAGTCGCCCATGATCTGCATGCCGGCCTTGCCGTTGATGACCTTGGCCGCTTCGAGGTTCCAGTCCTGGCCCTTGCCGTCAGGGTCCATGTAGGTAGCGACTTTCTTGAGTTCGGCGAGCGACTTGACCATCTCGGGGCCGGTCAGGGCTTTCTCATCCAGATCGACCAATGCTTTCTTGTAACCCTCCACCCCCATCACCGCCAGCACCACGCTCTCGAAGACCGTGCTGTCCTGCCAGGGCTGACCGCCATGGGCGAGAGGAATGAAACCGGCAGCCTTGAGCTTGTCGGCAGCGGCGTAGAATTCGTCGAGGGTGGTCGGCGCCTTGTCGATGCCGGCCTTCCTGAAGACCTCTGGGTTGATCCACAACCAGTTGATGCGGTGGATGTTGACCGGTACCGCGACATAGTCACCGTCGTACTTCACGGTGTCGGCGACCTTCTTGTCGAGCAGCGAATCCCACTTTTCATCCTTGACGACGTCCTTGAGCACATCGGCGTCGAGCAGGCCGGTGGCAGCCCAGTCCTGGATGTCCGGCCCCTTGATCTGCGCGACACCAGGCGGATTGCCCGCCACTGCGCGGCTCTTGAGTACGGTCATGGCCGTGGCACCACCGCCACCGGCGACAGCGCCGTCCTTCCAGGTGAAGCCATCTTTCTCGACCTGGGCCTTGAGCACATCGACAGCAGCTTTTTCACCACCGGAGGTCCACCAGTGCACCACTTCGACGCTGCCTTTGGAATCGGCGGCAAGGGCACTGAGCGGCAGGAGCGAAGCGAGGGAGATCGCGGTTGCGAGGCGGAGGGACGAATTCATCGGAGTACCTTTCTTGTTGTTATGCCGGCAAGTCGATCGCTTGCATTGCATGGAGTCTAATCAGCGCGCCCGCCTCGTCAGGTAACGAAGCGATGCGCGAATGTCATCGTTTGGTTACATAACCGGCAACGGCAGTTGCCAGGCTTGGCGCCAACGGCAGGCCCGGCAGCAGCACCGCCTGATAGGCGTGATACAGGTCCGGTTTGCCCGGCCATATGCTGCCGGCAGGGCGATTGTTCGCATCGAGTTCGTGGTGCCAGCTGCCGCCAGCACGGTCGATGAAATGGTTGTCGATGAAGCCCCAGAAACATTGGTACCACTGCTCGTAACAAGCTTCGCCGGTTCTGCGCAACAGCGCGGCGGCAGCGGCGCATGCCTCGGCATGCACCCAGTGCAAGCGCTGCCTCACGACCGGCCGGTTGTCCCAGTCCAGGGTGTAGACGAAGCCAGCTTGCCCATCGGCGTTCCAGGCGTGGCAGCAGGCACTGTCGAACAGGCCACGGGCGCAGGCCAGCAGCCAGTCGGGGGCGGGCAGCCCGGCCAGTTGCAGGCTGGCTTCCAGGTGCAGCAGTAGGCGCGCCCACTCCAGAGCGTGCCCGGGCGTGGTGCCATAAGGGCGGAAGTGGTCGGCCGGATGCTCAAGGTTGTAGTGCGGCACTGGCTGCCAGAGCGCGTCGAAATGCTCGATGACCCGGTAACCGTTGGCCGTGGCATGGGTGTGGATGATGCGCTCGGCAATGCGTAGCGCCCGTTGCAGCCACAGCGTGTTACCGGTGGCATCGGCCAAGGCCAGGAACGCCTCGGTGGCGTGCATGTTGCTGTTGGCGCCACGGTAGGCTTCCGGCAGCTGCCAGGCACGGGAGAAGGTTTCACGCAGGGCGCCCTCCTGCTCGCACCAGAAGCGCCCTTCGATTACCCGCACAGCGTCCGCCAGCAACTGCGCGGCACCGGCCGTGCCGGCCACCTTGGCGGAACTGGCAGCCAGCGCGACGAAAGCATGCAGGTAAGCGGCCTTGCCACTGTCATGAAGCCCTTCTGGGTGCGCGAACCAACCCTCATAGGTAGCATCCTGCAGCCCGCCGCGCAGCGCCGCGACACCATGCTCGGCGTAGGCCAGACAGCCGGGCACACCTTGGATGTGCGCGAGGGCGAAGCAATGGGTCATGCGCGCGGTGTTCATCGTTTCAGCGGCGGCGTCAGGCGCAAGCTTGCCTGACGCGTCGAGGTTGCCGAAGCCGTCCGGCAACTTCGATGCCTTGGCGAAGGCCAGCAGGCGCAGCCCTTCAGTCATGAGCCAGGCGGCATGAACCGGCGAATCCAGCCAACTGCCGACGGGGAGATCGATGTGCTTCATGGGCCTGCGCGTTCCTTGCCAGTCGTCTGCGAAGTCTAGCCAGCCGTCCGGGCCGGGATGTCACGAAGGACTGCGGTTGTGTCACCAGTTGGTGACACGCCTCAATCCATGCCTCTGGGCAGGTACAGCGTCACCCGCAAGCCCCCTTCGCGCAGGTTGAGCAGGCTCACCTCGCCGCCGTGGCTGTGGGCGATATTGCGTGCGATACCCAGGCCCAGCCCATAACCCTGCTGCTTGCCAGCCAGGCGAAAATGCGGCTCGAACACCTGCTCCATCTGCTGCTGTGGCACGCCTGGGCCCTGGTCATCCACCTGCAGGACGAAGCCCTCGGGGCTGTCGATGATGCGCAGGCGTGCCCGCTCGCCATACTTGATGGCATTGTCGATCAGGTTGCCGATGCACCGGCGCAGGGCAAGTGGCTTGCCAGGGTACGGCGACACGGCTCGCCCCTCGAGGGTGATCCGGCCGTCCCCCAGGTACGGCTCGGCGAGCATCTCCAGTACCTGATTGAGCTCGATCGGCTCGATGTTCTCGTGGATGTCGGTGTCCTTTACACACTGCAGAGCCCCTTTGACCAGCAGTTCCAGCTCGTCGAGGTCCTGGCTGAACTTGGCCTGCAGATGCTCGTCCTCGAGCAGTTCCACACGCAGGCGCAAACGCGTGATCGGCGTACGCAGGTCATGGGAAATGGCGCTGAACAACTGGGAACGCTCGGTCAGGTAACGGCTGATGCGCTCGCGCATGCTGTTGAACGCCCGCCCCACTTCGACCACTTCGCTGCCGCCGCCCTCGGCTACCGGCGCCACATCGGCGCCCAGTGACAACTCTCGTGCAGCGCGTGCCAGGCGCTTGAGCGGCCAGCTCTGCCAGTGCACCAGCAAACCGATGAACAGCAGCAGCAAGGCGGTGGTCAGGACGATGAAGCCAATCTGCTGACGCGGCAGGCGTTCGGTTTCGAGGCTGGTATAGGGCTCGGGCAGCAAGGACGCGATGTACAGCCATTCGCCCTGGCCCAGGCGGATCTGGGTCACCAGCACCGGCGGGTTGAGCGGCTCCAGGGTCAGCGAGTAATGTGCCCACGAGCGCGGCAGTTCATCGAGCTTCAGGCCGCTGTTGAAGATGCGCAGGTCATCGGGGGCGACGAACTCGACAGAAATCTCCATCTGCTCGCCGAGGCGTTCGTGCAGCACTTGCCGGAACACGTCGATCACCACCTGCTTGCGCGGCGTGATGGGCAATACCGGCATATCCAGTGGCTTGTCATTGAGCGACACGAAAAAACGCGTCCCCCCCATGCTGCGCAGTTGATCGAGCACCATTGGCCGATAGGCCACCGGCAGCGAGCGGAAATAGCTGACGCTGGCGCTCATGGAGTGAGCCAGGCTCGAGGCACTGGCGCGCAGGCCCTGCAACTGGCTGGCACGCAACTGGGCGACCCAGATCAGGCTCGACAGGCCCTGTGCCAACAGCACCACAAGTAGGGTCAGCAGCAGCATGCGCCCCAGCAGCGAGCGCGGCAGCAGGCGCCAGCGCCGCTCAGGAAGCGCAGCAGACATGGGCCGCCAGCAGGTAACCGCTGCCACGCACGGTACGGATCAGCCGCGGGGGCTTGTCGGTGTCGCGCAAGCGCTGGCGCAGGCGGCTGACGGCCATGTCGACGATGCGGTCCAGCGGCATCGGCTCGCGGCCTCGGGTGGCGTTGCCGATGGTGTCGCGGTCCAGAATCTGCTGCGGATGATCGAGAAACAGCTTGAGCAGAGCGAAGTCGGCACCCGACAGCATCACCTCTTCACCATCGCGGTGGAACAAGCGATGGCTGATCGTATCCAGACGCCAGTCATCGAAGGCCAGCACGGCACTGGCTGGCGCCGCCAGGCCGAATTCGCTGCGGCGCAGCAGGGCCTTGATGCGCGCCTGCAGTTCACGGGGGCTGAACGGCTTGCCCAGGTAATCATCGGCACCCAGTTCCAGGCCGATGACGCGGTCGGCTTCATCGGAGCTGGCGGTCAGCATGATGATCGGTACCCGCGACTGGCGTGGGTGTTGACGCACCCAGCGGCACAGGCTGAAGCCGTCTTCGTCAGGGAGCATGACGTCGAGGATCACCAGGTCGCAGGGGGTGTTTTCCAGGGCGCGGCGAAAGCCCTGGCCGTCAGCCTCGGCGTGGACCTGGAAGCCGGCGCGGCTCAGGTAGGTTTGCAGCAGTTCACGAATTTCCTGATCGTCATCGACCATCAGGATGGACTTTCCGGCAGTGCTCAAGGTATCCCGCCCTCATTGTTTGTCACAGGTCTTCGTTGCCTGCTATTGGGGTCGCTTCGCGCCCCTTCGCGGGCATGCCCGCTCCCACATGGTCTGGCGTAGAACCTGTGGGAGCGGGCGTGCCCGCGAAGGGGCGCAAAGCGGCCCCAGTCAGTGTTCCAGCGCCTGCTGTAATGCCACCCCCGCACCCAGCAGTCCAGAGAATTCTGCTGTCACCAGCCACACCGGCACACCCGCGAAGTAACCGCTCATGCAGCCCTTGTCGGCAAAGCTGGCGGCAAAACCACTGCGCAGGAACAGCTCGGCAAATCGCGGTATCACGCCGCCGACAATATAGACCCCACCACGCGCGCCCAGGGTCAGCACATTGTTACCAGCCACGCGCCCAAGGAACCGGCAGAACTGCTCGATCACCGCCAGCGCCCGTGGCTCGCCGCTCAACGCAGCATCGGTAATCTGCGCCGGGGATGTGTGTCGGGGCGTGTCGCCGTCCAGCGCGCACATGGCCTGATACAAGCGCACCAGGCCACCGCCGCTGAGTACGGTCTCGGCGCTGACGTGGCCGATCTGGCTGTGTATCTGCTGATGGATCGCCGCCTCCCGGGCATTGCCCACCGGCAGGTCGACATGCCCGCCCTCACCCGGCAGCGCTTGCCAGTGCTGCTCGCCCAGGCGCAACAGGCTGCCGACGCCAAGACCAGTGCCCGGGCCAATCACCAGCGCCGGCCGCAGCGGGTCTGCCCGGCCTGCGCAGACCTCACGGTACTCACCGGGTTGCAGGCGGGTCATGCCCAACGCCTGAGCAGAAAAGTCGTTGATCAGCAGCAGCCGCTCGACCTGCAAGGTCTGGCAAAACGCCTTGTGGCTGAGCCGCCAATGGTTGTTGGTGAAGCGGAATTCATCGCCATCGACCGGCCCAGCCACCGCCAGGCACACCGCTGCCAGGCCGCCACGGGCGATGCCGTGGCTTTCCAGGTAAGCCTCGATGGCCTGCTCCGGGCTGGTGTAGTCGGCCGCGGCGAAGACCTTCACCTGGCACAGCTGGTTGTCACGCCACAACGCAAAACGGGCATTGGTGCCACCGATGTCGCCAACCAGCAGGTCCTTCATTTGAGGTTCTCCAGGGCCGAGGTGAAGGCACTCGCGCCCTGCTCTGCCGGGCTGAACGCCATGCGCATGAAACCGAACAGCTCACGGCCGCAGCCCAGGTCGTTGCCCTGGGGCGCGGGCGGCAGGTCACGGCTGGCCAGTTCTTCTGCCGATATCATCACCCGCAGCGTACCTTCGACGCCATCGACCCGCACGATATCACCATCGCGCACGCGTGCCAGCGGCCCACCATCGAACGCTTCGGGGCAGACGTGGATAGCCGCCGGGATCTTGCCCGAGGCCCCCGACATGCGCCCGTCGGTCACCAGCGCGACCTTGTAACCACGGTCCTGCAGCACGCCGAGGAACGGCGTCAGCTTGTGCAGTTCGGGCATGCCGTTGCAACGCGGCCCCTGGAAGCGCACCACGGCAACGAAATCGCACTCCAGTTCACCGGCCTTGAAGGCATCGGCCAGCGACTGCTGGTCATGGAACACGCGAGCCGGTGCTTCGACTACCCGATGCTCAGGCGCAACGGCCGAGACCTTCATCACGCCACGGCCAAGGTTGCCTTCCATCACCCGCAGGCCACCTTCGGCCGAGAATGGCCGCGCCACCGGGCGCAGGATGCTCTCGTCCAGGCTCTGCTGCGGCCCTTCGCGCCATACCAGCTTGCCGTCGTCGAGGAACGGTTCCTGGGTGTAGCGGCGCAGGCCGTGGCCAGCCACGGTGTTGACGTCCTCGTGCAGCAGGCCGGCGTCGAGCAGCTCACGAATCAGGAAGGCCATGCCGCCAGCGGCCTGGAAGTGGTTGATGTCGGCCTTGCCGTTGGGGTAGACGTGGGACAGGGTCGGCACCACCTCGGAAAGGTCGGCCATGTCCTGCCAGGTCAGTTGGATGCCGGCCGCCTGGGCGATCGCCGGGATGTGCAGGGTGTGGTTGGTCGAGCCGCCGGTGGCGTGCAAGGCGACGATAGCGTTGACCAGCGCTTTCTCGTCGACGATCTCGCCCAGCGGCATGAAGCTGCCGCTGGCCTTGGTCATGCGCGTGACCTGTTGCGCCGCCTCGGCGGTAAGGGCATCGCGCAGCGGTGTGTACGGGTTGACGAACGAGGCGCCGGGCATGTGCAGGCCCATGACCTCCATCACGAGCTGGTTGGTGTTGGCGGTGCCGTAGAAGGTACAGGTGCCGGGGCTGTGGTAGGACTTCATTTCCGACTCCAGCAGCTCCTCGCGGCTGGCCTTGCCTTCGGCATAGCGCTGACGCACGTCGGCCTTCTCTTTGTTGGAAATACCGGAAACCATCGGCCCACCCGGGACGAATATGGTGGGCAGGTGACCGAAGCGCAGCGCGCCCATCATCAGGCCAGGGACGATCTTGTCGCAGATGCCGAGCATCAGTGCAGCGTCGAACATGTTGTGCGACAGCGCTACCGCCGTGGACATGGCGATGACTTCGCGGCTGGCGATCGCCAGTTCCATGCCCGGCTCGCCCTGGGTCACGCCATCGCACATGGCCGGCACGCCGCCGGCGAACTGGCCGACCGAACCGACCTCGCGCAGGGCCTGCTTGATCTGATCAGGGAAATGCAGATACGGCTGGTGCGCCGAGAGCATGTCGTTGTACGACGAAACGATGGCGACGTTGGCCGCGTTCATCAACCGCAGGGTCTGCTTGTCCTCGGCACCGCAACCGGCCACGCCATGGGCGAAGTTGGCGCATTGCAGGCTGGCACGCATGGGCCCGTCACTGGCCGCGCCACGAATCAGCTGCAAGTAGCGTTCGCGGGTGGCACGGCTGCGTTCGATCAGCCGCTGGGTGACCTCAAGGATGCGCGGATGCATGTACTGGACTCCAGGCTAATTGTAAGGGCGGTTTACCGGGCGTTTCCCCTCCAAACGATTGCGGCCTAGGCTCAAGGCAGAGGGGCTCGCGATATCGGGGGAGGCACTCCGCACAACCACTCGTTGTATGTTTAAACAAAATACTGCCATCAAAAAGGCTTGTTTTCTATCGCCCAGTGAATAATCTTGTAATTCCAACAACAAAACCGTTTCAGTGAAGCTCCTTTTTGCCACAGGTTTCACTCGGACCGCCAGAGGTACTGCCATGACCCTACGTATCGCCATCAATGGATTCGGCCGCATCGGGCGCAATGTCCTGCGCGCACTGTATACCCAAGGCTACCGCCAGGACCTGCAGGTCGTCGCCATCAACGACCTGGGTGACAGCGCGATGAATGCCCACCTGCTCAAATATGACAGCGTGCACGGCACATTCGATGCGCAGGTCGAGGCCGACCATGAAAGCCTGACGGTCAATGGTGACCGTATCGCGGTCAGTGCCATCCGCAACCCGGCCGAACTGCCCTGGAAGGCCGAAGCGATCGACGTGGTGTTCGAATGCACCGGGCTGTTCACCGACCGCGCCAAGGCCGCCGCACACCTGGCGGCTGGCGCCGGCAAGGTGATCGTCTCGGCGCCGGGCAAGGGCGTCGATGCCACCGTGGTCTACGGGGTCAACCACGATATCCTGCGGGCTTCGCACCAGATAATCTCCAACGCGTCGTGCACCACCAACTGCCTGGCGCCGATCGCCCAGGTGCTGCACCGCGAGTTCGGCATCGAACAGGGGCTGATGACCACCATTCACGCCTACACCAACGATCAGGTGTTGACCGATGTCTATCACAGCGACCCATACCGTGCCCGTTCGGCCACCCAGTCGATGATACCGAGCAAGACCGGCGCCGCCGAGGCCGTGGGCCTGGTGCTGCCGGAGCTGGCCGGCAAGCTCACCGGCATGGCCGTGCGGGTACCGGTGATCAATGTGTCGCTGGTCGACCTGACCGTAAACCTCAAGCGCGAAGCCACCGTCGAGCAGGTCAACCAACTGTTCCTTGAAGCCAGCCGGCATTCCAAGGTGCTCGGCTACAATGCCCTGCCGCTGGTGTCGTGCGACTTCAACCATAACCCGCTGTCGTCGATCTTCGATGCCAACCATACCCGGGCCAACGGGCGGATGCTCAAGGTGCTGGCCTGGTATGACAACGAGTGGGGGTTCTCCAACCGCATGCTGGATAACTGTCTGGCATTGGCCAACGCCCGCTGAGAAGCTCCTGACTCGAGGTTTTTGCCGCCTCTAAGACCGAGCGCCGCCCGCGCGGCGCATCGCGGGCAAGTCGGATCGCCGCACCGCCGCTCCCACATCTATTTCGGGCCAATGTCTCCTGTGCCGCCAACAGGATCCGCCTTGGTGCATGACTGGAGACAGGTGGAGCGGCATCAGCGCCCACCGAGATGTATCGTCATGCCAACAAGGCGGTCCCTGTTGGCGGCACAGGAGTTACTGGCCCGAAACAGATGTGGGAGCGGGCTTGCCCGCGATGCGCCGCGCGGGCGGCGCTCGATCTCATAGGCGCTAAAAATCCCAAGGCAAACACCCCGGCCCCACACGATCTTTACCTTTTCCTAACAATTCCAGCCTTGACCTGACCATAAGATGATAAGCATTATCATTCACCTTTCGTCGGCCAGGTCCCCCCGTGAGTCAGTCCCGGTTCAACTCCGTCTTCCTCGTCCAGCGCCTTTCCCTGCTGCGCACCCTGCAACGCATGGTAGGCAACCCCAGCACCGCCGAGGACCTGCTGCAGGAAACCTACCTGCGGGTGTCCCGCGCCTTGGGCGAGCGGCCCATCGAACACCTCGAGCCCTTCGTGTTCCAGACTGCCCGCAACCTCGCCCTGGACCACCTGCGCACGCGGCGGGTGCGGTCGCGCATGCTGGTCGACGATGTGCCCGACGAGGTGCTGCACAATGTCGCGTCTGCGCACGGGAGCAGCGAAGACGCCGCCCACGCCGAACAACTGCTCAAGCACCTGAGCGTCAGCCTCAACCAACTGACTGAGCGCCAGCAGCGCATCTTCATCCTCAGCCGCCTGCACGGCGCCAGCTACCTGGAGATTGCCGAGCAACTGCACGTCTCGGCCAGCACCGTTCAGAAGGAACTGAAACTGATCATGGCGATCTGCATGGGCGTGGCCGATCGGCTCAAATGAGCCGACCGCAGGCGTGCAGAATGTGGCGTAATCCTTGCCATGCTTCGCCCCAGCCTTGATCATTCGCAAAAATTGCCGCAAGGACCCACCGTGACCGACAGCCCCGTCACTCGCTCGTCAGCTACCGGGCCCGACGCCCGCGCCCGTGCGCTGGACGAGGCGCTGGACTGGCTCGTGCGCCTGCAATGCGCCAGCGAGGCCGACACCCTCGCCTTCGAACAATGGCTCAGCGCAGCACCGGAAAACGCCGAAGCCTACGTCGAGGCCGAAGCCTTGTGGAACGGCACCCCGCTGCGCCTGGCTGCCCTGCACCTGCACCAGCATCAACGCCGCTCGCTGCGCGGGCGCCTGCGGGCGCACTGGAAGCCACTGGCGACCGCCGCCGTGCTGCTGGTCGGGCTGTTCACGTTCGGCAACCTGCCGGTGCGCCTGCAGGCGGACCACCTGACCGTGGTCGGCGAGCGCCAGCGCCTGGAGCTGGATGACGGTGCCAAGGTCCTGCTCAACACCAATTCCGCCTTCGCCAGCGACCAGCAGGGCGGCCGCCAGGTCGCACGCCTGCTGCAAGGCGAGGCGTACTTCCAGGTGCCCGGTGACGCCAAGCTGCCGCTGGAAGTGCAGGCGGGGCCCGTGCGTGCGCACGTGCGCGACACCGATTTCGCCGTGCGCTACCTCGACGGCGAGGCTCAGGTTCGCGTGCAGCGCGGCGACGTCGACCTGCAAGCCGCCAGCGACCAGCGCATTCGCCTCAGTGCCGGCGACAGCATCAGTGTCGGCCCGCACGGTTTCGGCCAGCGCCAGCGCCCGGACATGCACAAGGACCTGGCCTGGGTCGACGGCCGCCTGGTGTTCGAGAACTGCCCGTTGAGCCAGGTACTGGCGGAAGTGCGGCGCTATTACCCCGGCTGGATCATCAACCGCAACGACCACCTCGGCGACATGGCGGTGACCGGCAACTACCGTCTCGACCAGCCGCTGGAAACGCTACGCGCCCTGGCCCATATCACTTCTGCGCAGCTGCACGAATTCCCCGCCGTCGTGATCATCAACTGACCGACAAGTTTTTTTACGCGATCGCGCAACCCCGCCCGTCTCGTTATAGCCAATGCAACTGATTCTTGTTTGAAAACAAGAACGGTCATCACCTATAGCAGTTCGCGCGTCAGGGAGCGCTTTCGATGTTCACAGGTCCATCTCGCCCGTCCACACGTCCTCGCCGTACCGGTCAGCTGTCGCTGCTGACCCTGGCGCTACTCGCCAGCGGAGCCTGCAGCCTGCCGGCGCTGGCCGCCGAACCGGCACAGGCCAGCAGCCCACGCATGGGCGATTACCGCTTCAACATTGCCCAGCAGCCTTTGGTCGAGGCGATCAATGCCTTCAGCAAGGTCACCGGCTGGCAGGTTGGCTTCAGCGCCGAATTGGCGGAAGGCGTGGCATCGCCGGGCGTGCAGGGGGCGCTGCCAGCGGAGGCCGCACTCAAGCGCCTGCTCCAGGGCACGGGCCTGAGCTTGCGCAAGATCAGCAACGGTAACGTGGTGCTCGAACGCCAGACGGCGGGCAACGTCATCGCCCTGCAGCAGATGACCGTCAGCGCCACCCGTAACGCCCAGGACGTGAGCCAGGTACCGAGCACCGTGACCGTGCAGACCCGCGAGCAACTGGACCGGCAAAACGTCAACAACATCCAGGAGCTGGTACGTTACGAACCGGGTGTGTCGGTAGGAGGCACAGGCCAGCGCAGTGGCCTGAACGGCTACAACATCCGCGGCATCGACGGCGAGCGCGTGCTCACCCAGATAGACGGCGTGTCGATCCCCGACAGCTTTTTCTACGGCCCCTACGCCCAGACCCAGCGCAATTACGTCGACCCCGAAATCGTCAAGCGCGTGGAAATCCTTCGCGGCCCGGCTTCTGTGCTGTACGGCAGCAACGCCATCGGCGGCGCGGTGAGCTACTTCACCCTCGACCCGGACGACATCATCAAGCCTGGCAAGGATGTGGGCGCGCGCCTGAAGACCGGCTACAGCTCGGCCGATGACAGCTGGCTGACCTCGGCAACGGTGGCAGGCCGCACGGGTGAGTTCGACGGCCTGCTGCACCTGAGCCAGCGCAACGGGCACGAGACCGAATCCTACGGTAGCCACGGCGGCACCGGCCTGTCGCGCACCGAGGCCAACCCGGAAGACGTGCGCACCACCAACGTGCTGGCCAAGCTGGGCTGGAATTACGCCGACGATGCTCGCCTCGGTCTGACCTACGAGCGTTACAAGGATGACCGCGACCAGAACATCCTCAGCGCCGTCGGTGGCCCGTTCACCAACGGCACCGGCATGGGCATGTACCGCAGCCGCAGCGGCAACGACACCGTGACCCGCGAGCGCTTCGGCATCAACCATGAGTTCGGCCTGGATTCGTTGGTCGCCGACCACGTGAAATGGAGCCTGAACTACCAGATCGCCAAGACCGACCAGAGCACCGAGGAGGTCTACTTCCCGTTCAGCCGCACCGTGCTGCGCACCCGCGACACCACCTACAAGGACCGCCAGTGGGTGTTCGACGCCCAGCTGGACAAGGCCTTCAGCGTCGGCGCCACCGACCACCTGCTGACCTACGGCACCACCCTCAAGCACGAGAAAGTCACCGGTTCGCGCAGCGGCACCGGCACCTGCCTGGCAGTCGGTGGCACCTGCCGCGCCATCGGCCAGGTCAGCACCAGCGATGCCCAGGCGCTGGTCAGCGACTTCCCGGACCCGACCGTGAACACCTACAGCCTGTTCGTGCAGGATGAAATCCGCTGGAACAACTGGACCTTCATGCCCGGCGCGCGCTACGACTACACGCGCATGGAGCCGAAGTTCACCGAGGAGTTCCTGCGTGGCATCCAGGGCTCAGGCACCGCCCCGAGCAGCCTCGACGACTCGGACAAGAAATGGCACCGCGTCTCGCCCAAGTTCGGCCTGACCTACGCCTTCAACGACAACTACACCTGGTATGGCCAGTACGCCGAAGGCTTCCGCACCCCGACAGCCAAGTCGATGTACGGGCGCTTCGAAAACCCGACCTTGGGCTACAGCGTGCAGGGCAACCCCGGGCTCGAGCCGGAAAAGAGCAAGAGCTACGAAACAGGCCTGCGTGGCAACTTCGACGCCGGCAACTTCGACGTGGCGGTGTTCTACAACAAGTACCGCGACTTCATCGACGAAGATGCCGTGCAGTCGGCCAACCTGGAAACCACGTTCCAGGCCAACAACATCAAGCACGCCACCATCAAGGGCGCCGAGCTCAAGGGCCGCCTGAACCTCGACCACTTCGGTGCGCCGCAGGGCCTGTATACCCAGGCCTCGATCGCCTATGCCCGTGGCCGCAACGATGACAACGGTCAACCGCTGAACAGCGTCAACCCGCTGACCGGCGTGTTCGGTCTGGGCTACGAGCAGTCCAGCTATGGCGGCCTGCTGAGCTGGACCCTGGTCAAGCGCAAGACCCGCGTCGACGACACCACCTTCTTCGCGCCGGACGGTCAGAGCTCGCAGTTCCGTACCCCGGGCTACGGCGTGCTCGACCTGAGCGGCTTCTACAAAGTGACCGACGACGTTACCGTCAACGCCGGGCTCTACAACCTGACCGACAAGAAATACTGGCAATGGGATTCGGTGCGTGGCTACGACGGCCAGGGTGAAGCGGGCGTGACCCAGCCGGCCAACCTCGACCGCCTGACCATGCCGGGGCGCAATTTCGCCGTCAATGTGGTGTGGGATATCTGACTGTAGGAGCGGCCTTGCGTCGCGAAAGGGCCGCAAAGCGGCCCCAGGATATTGCAGCACTACTCAAATATCTGGGGCTGCTGCGCAGCCCTTTCGCGACACAAGGCCGCTCCTACAGAGCCAGCATCGCGAAACACCACAAAATCCCAGTTTTTTTACTGTACCCGCCCCGCTGTTTCGTCTTGTCACTAGACGCCCTCATTTACCAAGGACACACCCATGACCGACCGCCCAGCCCTGCGCTCGCAACGCCTGAACCAGGCCACTCACGCTCCGCACAGCGAGCTCGACGCCCTGGTCAAGTCCCACGCGCCATTCGACAGCCGCGAAAGCTTCGCCCGCTTCGTCGTCGCCCAATACCTGTTCCAGGCCGAACTGCAGGCCCTGTACAACGACCCAAAACTGAACGCCATCGTCCCCGATCTGGCCGAGCGCTGCCGCGCCGAACAGGCCCGCCTGGACCTCGCCGACCTGAACACCGATATCCCGGCCGCCCTGCCCGGCGCCCTGCACAATCCGACCCTGGGTGAAGCCATGGGCTGGATCTTCGTCTCGGAAGGCTCCAAACTTGGTGCTGCGTTTCTGATCAAGCGTGCCGCGGCCCTGCAACTGTCCGACAGTTTCGGCGCCCGTCACCTCGGCGAGCCGGCCGGTGGCCGTGCCGAAGGCTGGAAGCAGTTCACCCGCATCCTCGATGGCCTGGCGTTGTCGCCTGAGGAAGATGCCGCCGCCGAGCGCGCCGCAGTGGCCGCCTTCGAGCGCTTTACCGAACTGCTCAAGCATGCCTACGCCGCCGATGCCGCACTGGCCTGAGATGCATCTGCCGGCCACATCCCCGGTGGCCGGACGTTCATGCAGTGAGACCATGACCCGACCCGCCCGCTCTAAACTGTCGCGCCTGCTGTACGGCATCCTGGCTTACGTAAGCCTGGGGATAGGCCTGGTCGCCATCGTCATCCCCGGCCTGCCGACCACCGAGTTCATCCTGCTGGCTGCCTGGGCGGCGACGCGCAGCTCGCCGCGCCTGTCCGCCTGGCTGGAGAACCACCGCCTGTTCGGGCCGATCCTGTACAACTGGCGCAATGGCAAGGTGATCCAGCGCCGTGCCAAGGTCAGTGCTACCGTCAGCATGCTGCTGTGCGCAGGCCTTATGCTGGTCTTCCTCGATCACCACTGGCCAGTGTTTCTGGCAATTGCCGGCATGACCCTGGGCAACCTGTGGATCTGGTCGCGACCGGAGCAGCCCTGCCCCGCTGCTTCACAGGCTCAACAGCCCTGAATACAGCAGGTAGGCAGCCAGTGCCGCCCCCGCCAGCACTGCCGCAAAAATCAGCTTTTCCCAGGCGGTGAACAGCGCCTGCCCTTGCTCGCGCTTGGCCCGGGCAAACAGGATGACCCCTGGGGCGTAGAGCAGCGCCGACAGCAGCAAGTACTTGAGGCCGCCCGCATACAACAGCCACACCGCGTAGAGCAACGCCAGCGCTGCCACCAGCAGGTCCTTGCGCCGCAGCCCTGCCTGCCCTTCGTAGCTTTCCCCGCGCCAGGCCAGCAGCACCGCGTACGCCGCCGACCACAGGTAGGGCACCAGAATCATCGATGACGCCAGGTAGATCAGGCTCGTGTAAGTCCCCGCTGAAACCAGCGTGATCAGCAGGAAGCCCTGGATCATGCAGTTGGTCAGCCACAGGGCATTGGCCGGCACGTGGTTGGCGTTTTCCTTGGCCAGGAAGCGCGGCATGGTCTTGTCGCGTGCGGTGGCGTAGAGGATCTCGGCACACAACAGTGCCCACGAGAGCAACGCCCCCAGCAACGACACGGCCAGGCCAAGGCTGATCAACAGGCCGCCCCAAGGGCCGACGATATGCTCCAGCACCGAGGCCAACGACGGATTCTGCAACCCGGCCAGCTCCGGCTGGGTCATTACGCCCAGCGAAAGCACGTTGACCAGCACCAGCAGCGCCAGCACGCCGAGAAAGCCGATCACCGTGGCCTTGCCGACGTCGGAACGGCGCTGAGCCCGCCCGGAATACACACTGGCACCTTCGATACCGATGAACACGAACACCGTGACCAGCATCATGTTGCGCACCTGGTCCAGCACATTGCCGAACTGTGGGTTGCTCATGCCCCAGATATCACGGGTAAAGATGTCCGCGCGGAAAGCAAAGGCGGCGATGACCACGAAGATCAGCAGCGGCACCACCTTGGCCACGGTGGTCACCTGGTTGATGAACGCCGCTTCCTTGATGCCTCGCAGCACCAGGAAATGCACTGCCCACAACAACAACGAGGCGCAGCCGATGGCAATCGGCGTATTGCCTTCGCCAAACACCGGAAAGTAGAAGCCCAGGGTGCTGAACAGCAGCACGAAGTAGCCGACGTTGCCCAGCCAGGCGCTGATCCAGTAACCCCAGGCCGAGGAGAACCCCATGTACTCGCCGAACCCGGCCTTGGCGTAAGCGTAGACCCCCGAATCCAGTTCGGGCTTGCGGTTGGCCAGGGTCTGGAACACGAACGCCAGTGCCAGCATCCCCACCGCAGTGATTGCCCAGCCGATCAGCACGGCTCCGACGTCGGCGCGTGCTGCCATGTTCTGCGGCAGCGAGAAGATGCCGCCGCCAATCATCGAGCCGACCACCAGTGCGATCAGTGCACCCAGACGCAGCTTTTGTCCCGGTTCGCTCATGGGGCTCCCTTTTTTCCGAGCTGTCATGCGTTTGCAACAGACATGGGCGCCATATAAAAGCGATTACTTATATGGCTAAAACCCTTACACCTATAGCACTCATAACCACAATGTCTATAAACCTGCGCCCTTAAAAACTAGCACCTGCCCAGCAACTAGCAAAGCATCTGATAAAACTCGATATTCCTGTGAAAAATTTGCGAAAGCGCTAAAAGCGGCTAGCTTCAACACTCGCAGGCTAAACAGAGCGTTTGCTCTAGTCGTACATGGAGGTGCCAGCTCGCAAGGCCTGCAGCATGGCTATCGGCACTTCCAGGAGCCGCGCGAAGGAAATTTCCTACCCTCGCGTAGCCAAGAACTGACACAAGTCAGGTCGTGGCCCCGGCGTCAGATTTATTCTGTCGTCAACTTTCTCCTGGCAGGAGTTGTTAAATGTCTGATTCATCCGGAAAACTAAAGCTCGGCGCGTTAGTTGCACTTGTAGTCGGCTCGATGATTGGCGGCGGCATCTTCTCGCTGCCGCAAAACATGGCCGCCAGTGCTGGCGTGGGTGCAGTCCTGATCGGCTGGGCAATCACCGCAGTCGGCATGCTGACCCTTGCGTTCGTGTTCCAGACCCTGGCCAACCGCAAGCCTGACCTGGATGGCGGTGTGTACGCCTATGCCAAGGCCGGCTTCGGCGATTACATGGGCTTCTCTTCAGCCTGGGGCTACTGGATCAGTGCCTGGCTGGGCAACGTCGGTTACTTCGTGCTGCTGTTCAGCACCCTGGGCTACTTCTTCCCGATCTTCGGCGAAGGCAACACCCCGGCGGCGATCATCGGCGCCTCGGTGCTGCTCTGGGCCGTTCACTTCCTGGTACTGCGTGGCATCAAGGAAGCGGCGTTCATCAACCTGGTCACCACCGTGGCCAAGGTCGTGCCCCTGGTGCTGTTCGCCCTGATCTGCCTGTTCGCCTTCAAACTCGACATCTTCACCGCCGATATCTGGGCCGTGGGCACACCCGACCTGGGCGGCGTGATGAACCAGGTTCGCAACATGATGCTGGTCACCGTGTGGGTGTTCATCGGCATCGAGGGCGCAAGCATCTTCTCTTCCCGGGCGGAAAAACGCTCCGACGTGGGCAAGGCTACGGTCATCGGCTTCATCACCGTGTTGCTGTTCCTGGTGCTGGTCAACGTGCTGTCGCTGGGCATCATGACCCAACCGGAACTGGCCAAGCTGCAGAACCCGTCGATGGCCGCAGTGCTTGAACACGTGGTCGGCCACTGGGGCGCGGTGCTGATCAGCGTCGGCCTGATCATCTCGCTGCTCGGGGCCCTGCTCTCGTGGGTACTGCTGTGCGCCGAGATCATGTTCGCCGCTGCCAAGGACCACACCATGCCGGAGTTCCTGCGCCGCGAGAACGCCAACCATGTGCCGGCCAACGCCCTGTGGCTGACCAACGCCATGGTGCAGATTTTCCTGGTCATCACCCTGTTCTCCAACAGTACCTACCTGTCGCTGATCTACCTCGCCACCTCGATGATCCTGGTGCCGTACCTGTGGTCGGCGGCCTATGCCTTCCTGCTGGCACTGCGCAGCGAAACCTATGAGCAGGCCCTTGCCGAGCGGCAGAAGGATCTGATCATCGGCGGCATCGCGCTGCTATACGCCATCTGGCTGCTGTATGCGGGCGGCGTGAAATACCTGCTGCTCTCGGCCCTGCTCTATGCCCCTGGCGCGATCCTGTTCGCCAAGGCCAAGCGCGAGGTGGGCCAACCCATCTTCACCAACGTGGAAAAACTGATCTTCGCAGCCGTGGTCATCGGTGCCCTGGTGGCAGCCTTCGGCCTGTATGACGGCTTCCTGACCCTTTGACCCACGTCTTCGTTCAATTGGAGGAATGAAACCATGTCCGCTGAAAAACAGAAGTACGGTGTCCACTCCGAAGCCGGCAAGCTGCGCAAGGTAATGGTTTGCGCCCCCGGGCTGGCGCACAAGCGGCTGACGCCAAGCAACTGTGACGAGCTGCTGTTCGATGACGTGATCTGGGTCGATCAGGCCAAGCGTGACCATTTCGACTTCGTCACCAAGATGCGTGAACGCGGCGTCGATGTGTTGGAGATGCACAACCTGCTGACCGATATCGTCCAGCAACCCGAAGCCCTGAAATGGATCCTCGACCGCAAGATCACCGATGACACCGTTGGCGTGGGCCTGAACAACGAGGTGCGCAGCTGGCTCGAAGGCCAGGAGCCCCGCCACCTGGCCGAATTCCTGATCGGCGGCGTGGCCGGCCAGGACCTGCCACAGAGCGCAGGTGCCGACGTGGTCAAGATGTACAACGACTACCTGGGCCATTCCAGTTTCATCCTGCCTCCGCTGCCCAACACCCAGTTCACCCGTGATACCACCTGCTGGATCTACGGCGGGGTGACGCTCAACCCGATGTACTGGCCGGCGCGACGCCAGGAAACCCTGCTGACCACCGCCATCTACAAGTTCCACAAGGAATTCACCAACGCCGATTTCCAGGTGTGGTACGGCGATCCGGACAAGGACCACGGTCAATCCACCCTCGAAGGGGGGGACGTGATGCCGATCGGCAACGGCATCGTGCTGATCGGCATGGGCGAGCGCACCTCGCGCCAGGCCATTGGCCAACTGGCACGCAACCTGTTCGCCAAGGGCGCGGTGAAGGAAGTCATCGTCGCCGGCCTGCCGAAGTCGCGTGCCGCCATGCACCTGGACACCGTGTTCAGCTTCTGCGACCGCGACCTGGTCACGGTCTTCCCGGAAGTGGTGAAAGAGATCGTGCCGTTCATCATCCGCCCGGACGAAAGCAAGCCCTACGGCATGGACGTGCGGCGCATCGACAAGTCGTTCATCGAGGTGGTCGGCGAGCAACTTGGCGTCAAGCTGCGCGTGGTCGAGACCGGCGGCAACAGCTTCGCCGCGGAGCGCGAACAGTGGGATGACGGCAACAACGTGGTGGCCATCGAACCTGGCGTGGTTATCGGCTACGACCGCAACACCTACACCAACACCTTGCTGCGCAAGGCCGGCATTGAGGTCATCACCATCAGCGCCGGCGAACTGGGCCGGGGCCGTGGCGGCGGCCACTGCATGACCTGCCCGATCGTGCGCGACCCGATCGACTACTAACGCCCATTACCCCCGGCCGCCCTCACGAAGCGGCGGCCGGTGCGCTCACCAAACTCAAGGAGAAAAGTCATGGCGTTCAACATTCACAACCGCAACCTGCTCAGCCTCGAACACCACACCACCCGCGAGCTGAAGTACCTGCTGGACCTGTCCCGCGACCTCAAGCGCGCCAAATACACCGGCACCGAGCAGCAGCACCTGAAGGGCAACAACATCGCCCTGATCTTCGAGAAGACCTCCACCCGTACCCGCTGCGCCTTCGAAGTCGCCGCCTACGACCAGGGCGCCAACGTTACCTACATCGACCCCACCTCCTCGCAGATCGGCCACAAGGAAAGCATGAAGGACACCGCCCGCGTACTCGGGCGCATGTACGACGCCATCGAATACCGCGGCTTCAAGCAGGAAATCGTCGAAGAACTGGCCAAGTACGCTGGTGTGCCGGTGTTCAATGGCCTGACCGATGAATACCACCCGACCCAGATGATCGCCGACGTGCTGACCATGCGTGAGCACAGCGACAAGCCACTGCACGACATCAGCTACGCCTACCTGGGCGATGCCCGCAACAACATGGGTAACTCGCTGCTGTTGATCGGCGCCAAGCTTGGCATGGACGTGCGCATCGCCGCGCCCAAGGCGCTGTGGCCACATGAAGACCTGGTCGAGCGTTGCCACAAGTACGCCGAAGAGAGCGGCGCGCGCATTACCCTGACCGAAGATCCCAAGGCTGCGGTCAAGGGCGTCGACTTCATCCACACCGACGTCTGGGTGTCGATGGGCGAGCCGATCGAAGCCTGGGGCGAGCGCATCAAGCAGCTCAAGCCCTACCAGGTGAACAAGGAGCTGATGAAAGCCAGCGGCAACCCACGGACCAAGTTCATGCACTGCCTGCCGGCCTTCCACAACTCCGAGACCAAGGTCGGCAAGCAGATTGCCGAACAGTATCCGGATCTGGCCAACGGCATCGAAGTGACCGATGACGTGTTCGAGTCGCCGGCGTGCATTGCCTTCGAGCAAGCGGAAAACCGCATGCACACCATCAAGGCGATCCTGGTTTCGACCCTGGCTGACCTGTAAGGGCTGACTCGCCAGGCCGGGCAACCCGGATCCCTGTAGGAGCGGGTTCACCCGCGAAGGCGCCAGCCCAGACAGCACCGCTGGTGCTGCTGACGCCTTCGCGGGTAGACCCGCTCCCACAGGGGGCGGTGTTCGCCCGCCGAGTAGCGCTCATTTCTTTAGATAAAGGACATTCCCCATGCGTATCGTTGTTGCACTGGGCGGCAACGCCCTCCTGCGCCGTGGCGAACCCATGACCGCTGACAACCAGCGCGCCAATATCCGCACGGCCACCGAACAGATCGCCAAGATCCATCCTGGCAACGAACTGGTCATCGCCCACGGCAACGGCCCGCAGGTCGGCCTGCTGGCCCTGCAAGGCCTGTCGTACAAGCCCGACGAGGCCTACCCGCTGGACGTGCTCGGCGCCGAGACCGAAGGCATGATCGGCTACATGATCGAACAGGAGCTGGGCAACCTGCTGGACTTCGAAGTGCCGTTCGCCACCCTCCTGACCCAAGTGGAAGTGGATGCCAACGACCCGGCCTTCAAGGACCCGAGCAAGTTCATCGGCCCGGTCTACAGCAAGGAAGAGGCCGAGCGCCTGGCCAAGGAAAAAGGCTGGGTGGTCAAGGCCGACGGCGACAAGTACCGCCGCGTGGTCGCCAGCCCGAAACCCAAGCGCATCTTCGAAATCCGTCCGATCAAGTGGCTGCTGGAAAAGAGCAGCATCGTGATCTGCGCCGGCGGTGGCGGCATCCCCACCATGTACGACGAGAACAAGAAGCTCAAAGGCATCGAGGCGGTGATCGACAAGGACCTGTGTTCGGCGCTGCTGGCCGAACAGCTGGAAGCCGACCTTCTGGTAATCGCCACCGACGTCGATGGCGCCTACATTGACTGGGGCAAGCCGACGCAGAAAGCCATCGCCCAGGCCCACCCCGACGAACTCGAACGCCTTGGCTTCGCGGCCGGCTCCATGGGGCCTAAAGTGCAGGCTGCCTGCGATTTTGCCCGCCACACTGGCAAAGTGGCGGTGATCAGCTCGCTGGAAAACATCGAGGGCATCGTCAAAGGCACCGCCGGCACCCGCGTGAGCACCGAAAAGCCAGGTATCAGCTACCGTTGATTGCAGTGGGCGGGCTTACGGGGCCCGCCATTCACCTTCCGGAGGAGTTTGCCATGGCCCAGTTCCACCCCGGTCATGTACATATCGAGCGCACTGCGCTGACCAAGAACGACCACAGTTACGATCTCAACATCGAGTACGAAGCGTTTTCAGACCCCAAGGAAGGCAGAGGCATCCAGTTCCGCATGCATGGCAGCATCGAGGGCAAGACCGTCGATGAAAAGTTCTTCCTGGCCAAGGACCAGGTGCTACCAAGCTTTCTCATGGTCGCCTCGCGCAAGGCCCAGTCCTATCTCGCGCCGCACCAGAAGTTCGAAACGCTGGGTTCGCCTCACAAGCTGTACGACGCCATGTTCGAAGACATTCGCCAGAAGCTGGACGTAAAATCGGGCGACCCGATCAAGCCTGAACACCTCGAATGAATGCATGATCCTGGGGCCGCAAAGCGGCCCCGACGATGTTAAGGCATACTATCGCCTTCCCCGGCCACAACTCCCGCCCACCATGCGCATCCACGTCAGCTTCATCGACCGCGTCGGTATCACCCAGGAAGTCCTCGCCCTGCTCGGTGCCCGCAACCTCAACCTGGATGCCGTGGAAATGGTCCCGCCGAACGTCTACATCGACGCCCCGACCCTCAGCCCGGCAGTCCTCGAAGAACTCCACGACGCCCTGTTCGAAGTCCGTGGCGTGCAATCGGTGGACGTGGTCGACATCCTCCCCGGCCAGCGCCGCCACCTGCAGCTCGACGCTCTGCTGGCCGCCATGAGCGACCCGGTGCTGGCGGTCGATAGCGCAGGCACGGTGCTGCTGGCCAACCCGGCGCTGATCGCCCTGTGCGGTCGCGAATCCGCCGGGCGTTCTGTGAGTGAGCTGTTCAACGACCCAGGTCTGCTGCAGGCGCTGCTGGACAACAACTTCCACCTGCCGATGCGCGAGATGCAGCTCAACGGCCAGAGCCTGTTGCTGGACGCCTCGCCGATCACCAACGCCGGAGGCCTGCTGACCCTCTACCCGCCCAACCGCATGGGCGAACGCCTGTCGGCCCTGCACCACGACCATGCCGAAGGCTTCGATGCGCTGCTGGGCGAATCCCCGGCGATCCGCACCCTCAAGGCCCGCGCCCTGCGCGTGGCGGCCCTCGATGCGCCGCTGCTGGTGCACGGCGAAACCGGTACCGGCAAGGAACTGGTGGCCCGCGCCTGCCATGCCATCAGCAGCCGTCAGGCAGCGCCATTCCTCGCACTGAACTGCGCCGCGCTGCCCGAAAGCCTGGCCGAGAGCGAACTGTTCGGCTACGCCCCAGGCGCCTTCACCGGTGCCCAGCGCGGCGGCAAGCCGGGGCTGATGGAGCTGGCCAACCAGGGCACGGTGTTTCTCGATGAGATTGGCGAAATGTCGCCCTACCTGCAGGCCAAGCTGCTGCGCTTCCTCAGTGACGGCAGCTTCCGCCGGGTGGGCGGCGACCGCGAGGTGAAGGTGGATGTACGCATCATCAGCGCCACCCACCGCGACCTCGAACGCATGGTCGCCGAAGGCACTTTCCGTGAAGACCTGTTCTACCGGCTGAATGTACTCAACCTGCAGGTACCGCCGCTGCGTGATCGTGGCCAGGACATCCTCATGCTGGCGCACTATTTCATGCAGCAGGCCTGCACGCAGATCCAGCGCCCACCTTGCCGTCTCACCCCGGCCACCCATTCGGCGCTGCTGGCAAACCCTTGGCCCGGTAACGTGCGGCAACTGCAAAACGTGATTTTCCGCGCGGCGGCGATCTGCGAGAGCAATCTGGTGGATATCGGAGACCTGGACATCGCCGGCACTTCGGTGGCGCGTGGGCAGGATGGCGACGTGGCCAGCCTGGAGCAGGCGGTGGGCGATTTCGAGCGTGAACTGCTGCAGCGCTTGTATGCCAGCTACCCGTCCACCCGGCAGCTGGCCGGGCGGCTCCAGACTTCGCATACCGCGATTGCACAACGGTTGCGCAAGTACGGCATTGCAAGCAAGAGCTGAAATTTGGCTGACCGTATCGATTTCACTACATCGTAGCGTTTTCGATACAAGCTCTTCTAAGGGCGCGTTTACAAGGGCTTGATAGGCCAGCCGTTTTTGACCCAGCCTCATCTGTATCGTTTTCATTCCACGACAATGAAAACAGGCTTCAGATAAAATTGTAAGCTGTTGATTTATAAGGTTTTTTGCTGAGTGGCAACATTTTTGCTATGGGAATCCTGACCAAGAGCGCGGACCCACCGCGCCCAACGCCCTGCTTCCCGAGGATTCCCCATGAGCGAGTTGCGTTTCACCGAAGATCACGAATGGCTGCGTGTCGAAGCCGACGGTAGCGTCACCGTGGGCATCACTGCCTACGCCCAGAACGCCCTTGGCGATGTGGTCTATGTGCAACTGCCCGAGCTGCAGCAGTACGAAAAAGGTGCCGAAGCCTCCACCGTCGAGTCGGTTAAAGCCGCCAGCGGCGTGTACATGCCCCTGGCTGGTGAAGTGGTCGCCGTCAACGAAGACCTCAACGACAGCCCCGAACTGGTCAACGAAGACCCGCTGGGCGAAGGCTGGTTCTTCCGCTTCATCCCCGCAAACATGAGCGAAGTAACAGCCCTGCTGGACCAGGACGCCTACGACCGCCTGATCAAAGCCAACGACGACGCCTGAGGAATCCGATCATGACTATCAACCTCGGCACCGCCAACGAATTCATCGCCCGTCACATCGGCCCTCGCGCCGCTGACGAGCAAGCCATGCTCGCCACCCTGGGCTTCGACTCGCTGGACGCCATGAGCGCCGCAGTCATCCCCGACAGCATCAAGGGCACCAGCGTGCTTGGCTCGGAAGACGGCCAGAGCGAGGCCGATGCCCTCGCAGCGCTGAAAGCCATCGCCGGCAAGAATGAACTGTTCAAGAGCTACATCGGCCAGGGCTACTACAACACCCACACCCCGGCCCCGATCTTGCGCAACCTGCTGGAAAACCCAGCCTGGTACACCGCCTACACCCCGTACCAACCAGAAATTTCCCAAGGCCGCCTGGAAGCGCTGCTGAACTTCCAGACCCTGATCAGCGACCTCACCGGCCTGCCGATCGCCAACGCATCCTTGCTCGACGAAGCCACCGCCGCTGCCGAAGCCATGACCTTCTGCAAGCGCCTGTCGAAAAACAAGGCCAGCCACGCCTTCTTCGCCTCCGTGCACTGCCACCCGCAGACCCTCGACGTGCTGCGCACCCGTGCCGAGCCACTGGGCATCGAGATCGTGGTCGGCGACGAGCGTGAACTGGGCGATGTCAGTGCCTTCTTCGGCGCCCTGCTGCAATACCCGGCCAGCAACGGCGAAGTGTTCGACTACCGCGCAGTGGTCGAGCGTTTCCACGCCGCCAACGCCCTGGTCGCGGTTGCCGCCGACCTGCTGGCCCTGACCCTGCTGACCCCGCCGGGCGAATTCGACGCCGACGTGGCCATCGGCAGCGCCCAGCGCTTCGGCGTGCCACTGGGCTTCGGTGGCCCGCACGCGGCCTACTTCGCCACGCGTGATGCCTTCAAGCGCGACATGCCCGGCCGCCTGGTCGGTGTGTCGATCGACCGCTTCGGCAAGACCGCTCTGCGCCTGGCCATGCAAACCCGTGAACAGCACATCCGCCGCGAGAAGGCCACCAGCAACATCTGCACCGCCCAGGTGCTGCTGGCCAACATCGCCAGCATGTTCGCCGTGTACCACGGCCCGGCCGGCCTCAAGCGCATTGCCGAACGCACTCACGCGCTGACTTCGATTCTGGCTGCCGGCCTGAAAACCCTGGGCCAGGAAGTGGTGGGCGAAACCGCCTTCGATACCCTGACCCTGGCCACCGGCAGCGCCACTGCCAGCCTGCACGACAAGGCCCGCGCCCAGCGCATCAACCTGCGCCAGATCGACGCCGCTCACCTTGGCCTGTCACTCGACGAAACCAGCACCCAGGCCGACGTCGAGGCCCTCTGGCAACTGTTCGGCGCTGACCAGGCCCAGCCTGACTTCGCCGCCCTGGCCGCCAGCACCGGTTCGCGCCTGCCGGTCGCCCTGCTGCGCCAGTCGGCGATCCTCGAGCACCCAGTGTTCAACCGCTACCACAGCGAAACCGAGCTGATGCGCTACCTGCGCCGCCTGGCCGACAAGGACCTGGCGCTGGACCGCAGCATGATCCCGCTGGGCTCGTGCACCATGAAGCTCAACGCCGCCAGCGAAATGATCCCGGTGACCTGGGCCGAATTCGGCAACCTGCACCCGTTCGCCCCGGCCGCGCAGAGCCAGGGCTACCTGCAGATGACCAACGAGCTGGAAGCCATGCTCTGCGCCGCCACCGGCTACGACGCCGTGTCGCTGCAGCCCAACGCCGGCTCCCAGGGTGAGTACGCAGGCCTCTTGGCCATCCGTGCGTACCATCGCAGCCGTGGCGAAGGCCACCGCGACATCTGCCTGATCCCGTCTTCGGCCCACGGCACCAACCCGGCAACCGCGCACATGGCCGGCATGCGCGTGGTGGTCACCGCCTGTGATGCCCGTGGCAACGTCGATGTCGAGGACCTGCGGGCCAAGGCCATCGAACACCGCGAGCGCCTGGCCGCGATCATGATCACCTACCCTTCGACCCATGGCGTGTTCGAGGAAGCGATCGGCGAAATCTGCGCGATCATTCACGACAACGGCGGCCAGGTTTACATCGACGGCGCCAACATGAATGCCATGGTCGGCCTCTGCGCGCCAGGCAAGTTCGGCGGCGACGTGTCGCACCTGAACCTGCACAAGACCTTCTGCATCCCGCACGGCGGTGGCGGTCCGGGCGTCGGCCCGATCGGCGTCAAGTCGCACCTGGCGCCATTCCTGCCAGGCCACGCTGCGCTTGAAAACACCGAAGGCGCAGTGTGCGCAGCGCCGTTCGGCAGCGCCAGCATCCTGCCAATCACCTGGATGTACATTCGCATGATGGGCGGTGCTGGCCTCAAGCGTGCTTCGCAAATGGCGATCCTCAACGCCAACTACATCGCCCGCCGCCTGGAAGAGCACTATCCTGTCCTGTACACCGGTGGCAACGGCCTGGTCGCCCACGAATGCATCCTCGACCTGCGCCCGCTCAAGGACACCAGCGGCATCAGCGTCGATGACGTGGCCAAGCGCCTGATCGACTTCGGTTTCCATGCACCGACCATGTCGTTCCCGGTGGCCGGCACACTGATGATCGAACCGACCGAAAGCGAGTCCAAGCAAGAACTGGATCGCTTCTGCGATGCGATGATCCAGATTCGCGAAGAGATTCGTGCGGTGGAAAACGGCAGCCTGGACAAGGACGACAACCCGCTGAAGAACGCCCCGCACACCGCGGCCGAGCTGGTTGGCGAATGGGCCCACGGCTACAGCCGCGAGCAGGCGGTGTACCCACTGCCGAGCCTGGTGGAAGGCAAGTACTGGCCGCCGGTCGGCCGGGTCGACAACGTGTTCGGTGACCGCAACCTGGTCTGCGCCTGCCCGTCGATCGAGAGCTATCAGGACGCCTGAGGCGGCCTTTAGGAAGCTGGGGCCGCTTTGCGGCCCAATCGCGACGCAAGGCCGCTCCCACAGGGACCGCGCCGCTCTTTGTGGGAGCGGCCTTGTGTCGCGAAAGGGCTGCGTAGCAGCCCCAAAGATCTTCAGGAGGAACCACCATGTCACTGAGCGTCTTCGACCTGTTCAAGATCGGCATCGGCCCCTCCAGCTCCCACACGGTCGGCCCGATGCGCGCCGCTGCACGCTTTGCCGAAGGGCTGCGCCGCGATGACCTGCTGGCCAGCACCGTTTGCGTCAAGGCCGAGCTGTATGGCTCGCTCGGCGCCACCGGTAAAGGCCACGGCAGCGACAAGGCGGTATTGCTCGGCCTGGAAGGCGAGCACCCAGATACCGTCGACACTGAATCCATCCCCGCCCGCCTGCAGGCCATCCGCACCAGCGGCCAGCTCAGCCTGCTGGGTGAGCAGACCATCGCCTTCGTTGAGAAGCAGCACCTGGCGATGATCCGCAAACCCTTGGCCTATCACCCTAACGGCATGATCTTTCGTGCTTTCGATGCCGCCGGCCTGCAAATCCGCAGCCGCGAATACTACTCGGTGGGCGGCGGCTTCGTGGTTGACGAAGACGCCGCCGGCCAGGACCGCATCGTCGAAGACAGCACCGTGCTGGCCTTGCCGTTCAAAACCGCCAAGGAGCTGCTCGGCCACTGCACCGCGCAGCACCTGTCGATCAGCCAGGTGATGCTGGCCAACGAGGCCGCCTGGCGCCCGGAAGCCGAGACCCGCGCCGGGCTGCTGCGCATCTGGCAAGTCATGCAGGACTGCGTCGAGGCCGGCTGCCGCCATGAGGGCATCTTGCCCGGCGGGCTCAAGGTCAAGCGCCGCGCTCCGGCGTTGTACCGCCAGCTCAGCCGTCACCCGGAGGCCAGCCTGCGCGATGCCCTGTCGGTACTCGACTGGGTCAATCTCTACGCGCTGGCCGTCAACGAGGAAAACGCCTACGGCGGGCGCGTGGTCACCGCACCGACCAATGGTGCAGCGGGTATCGTCCCTGCAGTTCTGCACTACTACATGCGCTTCGTCCCTGGCGCCAGCGAGGACGGCGTGGTGCGTTTTCTACTCACCGCTGCCGCGATCGGCATCCTCTACAAGGAAAACGCCTCGATTTCCGGCGCCGAGGTCGGCTGCCAGGGCGAGGTCGGCGTGGCCTGTTCGATGGCCGCAGGCGCCCTGTGCGAAGTGATGGGCGGTACCCCGCAACAAGTGGAAAACGCCGCTGAGATCGGCATGGAGCACAACCTGGGCCTGACCTGCGACCCGATCGGCGGCCTGGTTCAGGTGCCCTGCATCGAGCGCAATGCCATGGGCTCGGTTAAAGCCATCAATGCCGTGCGCATGGCCCTGCGCGGCGACGGGCAGCACTACGTGTCGCTCGACAAGGTGATCCGCACCATGCGCCAGACCGGCGCCGACATGAAAAGCAAATACAAGGAGACCGCCCGCGGCGGTCTGGCCGTCAACATCATCGAATGTTGACCCGACAATAAACCAAGGAGTCATCGATGTCCGAAACACTGCAAAAGACCCCGCTGCACGCCCTGCACCTGGAACTGGGTGCCCGCATGGTGCCATTCGCCGGCTTCGACATGCCGGTGCAGTACCCACTGGGCGTGCTCAAGGAGCACCTGCATACCCGCGAACAGGCCGGCCTGTTCGACGTCTCGCACATGGGCCAGATCATCCTGCGTGGCGCCGACGCGGCCAAGGCGCTGGAGTCGCTGGTACCGGTGGACATCATCGACCTGCCTGCAGGGATGCAGCGCTATGCCATGTTCACCAACGAGCAAGGCGGCATCCTCGACGATCTGATGGTCGCCAACCTCGGTGACGACACCCTGTTCCTGGTAGTGAATGCCGCTTGCAAGGATCAGGACCTGGCGCACCTGCAGAAACACATCGGCGCACGATGCGACGTGCAACCGCTGTTCGAGGATCGCGCTCTGCTTGCCCTGCAGGGCCCGGCTGCGGTCAAGGTGCTGGAACGCCTGGCGCCGGAAGTGGCGGGCATGACCTTCATGCAGTTCCGCCCGGTGAAACTGCTGGGCGAAGACTGCTTCGTCAGCCGTTCGGGTTATACCGGCGAAGACGGCTACGAGATCTCGGTGCCGGTCGGCGCTGCCGAAGCCCTGGCGCGTCGCCTGCTGGCCGAACCCGAGGTACAGCCTATCGGCCTCGGTGCCCGCGACTCGTTGCGCCTGGAAGCCGGCCTGTGCCTTTATGGCCACGACATGAACACCGAGACCACCCCGGTTGAAGCCAGCCTGCTGTGGGCAATTTCCAAAGTACGCCGTGCCGATGGCGCACGTGCCGCCGGCTTCCCGGGTGCCGAGGCCATATTTGCCCAGCAGCGCGATGGCGTGGCGCGTAAACGTGCGGGCTTGTTGCCGCAGGAACGTACGCCAGTACGTGAAGGCGCGGATATTGTCGATGCAAACGATAAGCCCGTAGGCAAAGTATGCAGCGGCGGCTTTGGGCCGACACTCGGCGCCCCTGTAGCAATGGGTTATATCGATAGTGATCTGGCTGTAATCGACACCCCACTCTTTGCCGTGGTGCGCGGCAAGAAGGTTGCCTTGAAAGTCAGCAAAATGCCTTTCGTTGCACAGCGTTACTACCGTGGTTGAAGGTAGCGCCTGAGGTGTGCGGGCAGGTGCTACATATTCGATTTCGAACCTGCCCAATAACTTTTGAACATGGCGCCAGGCCAGGCGCCACGGCGTTTCCGACAAATTTGTCGGTTATCGGCAAAAGGCGAATTTTCTATACGACCAAGGGCTTGTTTTTTTCTTGGGAGTTGGCGTAGAGTCAGTGCACTGTGTTTGCATGGGTCGCAACAGTTCGTGACCTGGGCCAGTAGCCGAGATTTGCTACAACCCGTTCGACGTCTCTTACTTTCCTGCAACCCAGCCCAGTACTCTTTCACTCATATATAACGTGAAAGAAACTGTCATCAAAATTCAAGCTTCATAGGAAATAAGACAATGGCTGAGCGTCAGAACGGTACCGTCAAGTGGTTCAATGACGAGAAAGGTTACGGTTTCATCACCCCAGAAAGCGGTCCGGATCTGTTCGTGCACTTCCGTGCCATCGAAGGTAACGGCTTCAAGAGCCTGAAAGAAGGCCAGAAGGTCACCTTCGAAGCAGTCCAAGGCCAGAAAGGCATGCAAGCTGACAAGGTTCAGCCTCTGTAAGCACAAGCCCGACTCCTAAAAAGCCCCTGCCATGTGCAGGGGCTTTTTTTTGCCCGTAGAATAGCGGCTTCGCCATTCGGAGCTGTCCTGCATGCCCAAGCCTCTGCTCTCCCCCCAGGGTGATTTCCCACCGGTCGGCCTGGGCCGACGCCTGGCGGCGATGTTCTACGACTTCCTGCTGTGCACGGCGCTGCTGATCGTCACCGCCGGGGCTTACAAGTTGATCCAGATGGCGATCATCGGCGAAGCCCGCATGCGTGAACTGACCGAAGCCGGCGCACTGGATGGTGACCCACTGCTCTCGACCGTTCTGCTGTTCGCCCTGTTCGGCTTCTTTGCCAAGTTCTGGACCCATGGCGGCCAGACCTTGGGCATGCAGGTGTGGGGCGTGCGCGTGCAGAATGCCGATGGCAGCGCGATCAGCCTGTGGCAGGCACTGCTGCGCTTCGTGGTGTCGATTGCATCCTGGCTGTGCCTGGGGCTTGGGTTCTTCTGGTCGTTGATCGACAAGCGCAAACGCGGCTGGCACGACATCTACTCTGAAACCCAGCTGGTGCGGGTGCCGAAGCAGAAAAAGTAGACGCAAAAAAGCCGACCCTGAGGTCGGCTTTTCAGCTGTTGCAGACCGTCAACCGGCCCGACGCAACAACCACACGCCAGCCAGGGCACAGATGCCCGCCGGAATCACTACCGCCAGCAGCGGCGGGAAGCCGAACACCTGGCTCGACGGGCCCAGCAGGTCCTGGCCAATGCGGAAGGCGAAGCCCACCAGCACGCCGGTGAACACGCGTTGGCCGAGGGTGACCGAACGCAGCGGGCCGAAGATGAAGGAAATTGCCATCAATACCAGCGCTGCAGTCACCAGCGGCTGCATCACCTTGGTCCAGAACGCCAGCCAGTAACGGGCGTTGTTCAGGCCCTGGTCGGACAGGTAGTGGATGTAGTCCCACAACCCGGTAATCGACAACGACTCGGGGGCCATGATCACGGTATTGAGCAGTTGCGGCGTCAGCGAAACGTCCCAGCGCTCGGTCGGCGCCTTCACCACTTCGGTGTGGTCACCGCGGAAGAACGTGGTGCTGATGTCGCTGAGCGTCCAGTGATCATCGTTGTACTGGGCGCGACGGGCAAAACTCGACGTCTGGATCTTGCGCTCGTTGTCGAAGGTGTAGCGGGTCACGCCCAGCAGCAGGCCATTGGGCTGCACCGAGTTGATGTGCACGAACTCTTCGCCCTGGCGATGCCACATGCCATGCCTGGAGCTTTGCGCTTCACCACCGCCCTGGGCCAGGGAGCGGTCGGCCTGGGCCTTGTTCTCGGTGACCGGGGCAACGTATTCACCAACCAGCACGCCGACCAGCATCAGCACCAGCATGGGCTTCATCACCGCCCAGACGATGCGGCCGATGGAGACACCGGCAGCGCGCATGATGGTCAGCTCGCTGTTGCTGGCCAGGCTGCCGAGGCCGATCAGGCAGCCGATCAGTGCCGCCATCGGCAGCATTTCGTACAGCCGACGAGGTGCCGTAAGCAGGACGAAATTGCCCGCGTCGAGCAAGGTGTAGGTATCGCTCAGTTCACCCATCTCGTCGATGAAGGCGAACAGCGAGGCCAGGCCGAGGATGATCCCCAGCACGGCCAGAATGGCCAGCAGCACGCTCGTGCCGATGTAGCGGTCGAGTTTAGCCACGGGCCACCTCCGCGCGACGAGCAGCCATTTTCAGGCGCAGCGGTTCCCAATACATCAGGGACAGGCCGATCATCAGGAACAGGCCATGCACCCACCAGATACCCAGGCCAATCGGCAGTTTGCCCTTCTCCAGGGCGCCGCGTACGGAAATCAGCATTGTCAGGTAGGCCATGTACAGAAGAATCGCCGGCAGCAGCTTGAGGAAGCGGCCCTGGCGCGGGTTGACCTTGGCCAGCGGGACCGCCATCAGGGCCACGATGAACACCAGGATCGGCAGCGAAAGGCGCCATTGCAGCTCGGCACGCTCACGCAGGTCGCTCTTGCCGAACAGCTCAAGGGTCGGGATCGCTTCGCGATCGGTCACGTCTTCGGCAACTTCCGGCTTTGGCAGCAAGACACCATAGGTGTCGTACTTGATGGCACGGTAATCGGCCTGGCCCGGGTTACCGTCGTAGCGGTAGCCGTTCTCCAGCACCAGGTAGCGATTGCCATCGGCCTGGATTTCCTGATGGCCTTTTTCGGCGACCAGCACCGACGGCGCACGGTCCTTGGTCTTGTCCTGGTTGAAGCGCTTCTCGGAAATGAACACCCCGCCCAGCTTGACGCGGTCGTCCGACAGCTGCTCGGTGTAGGTAACCCGCGAACCGTCGCGCAAGGTCTGGAAGCGGCCCGGCACCAAGGTGTCGAACTCGGTCATGGCATCTTGCTGGGCAACGATCTTCTGCACCTGGGCCACGCCCAGTGGTGACAGGCTCAGGCTCAGCCAGGCAACCAGCAGGGCGACCAGTGCCGCCGGCGCCATGGTCAGGGCCAGCAAACGCTGCTGGCTCATGCCGGTCGCCGACAGCACGGTCATTTCGCTTTCCAGGTACAGCCGGCCGTAGGCCAGGAGAATGCCGAGGAACAAACCCAACGGCAAAATCAGCTGCAGGAAACCTGGCATGCGGAAGCCCATGATCAGGAACAGCACGCTTGGGTCGAGGATGCCCTGGGCCGCCTGGGCCAGGTACTTGATGAAGCGCCCGCTCATGATGATCACCAGCAGCACGGCGCTGACGGCGCTCAAGGTCACCAGGACCTCGCGGGACAGATAACGAAAGACGATCAAACCAGACACTCCTGGGTTGTCAGGGGCGGACTGCCAAACATTGGCCTGTGACAGCCAGGACCAAAGCCGGTTCGCCTAAGGCGAACCTCCATGTAAAGTGCGCGCATTATCCTGTGATTGGCCGCGCCTGTCACTTGGCTGCGCATGAAGGCCAACATCGGGGTTGTCAGCACGCTGGCGGGAGGCTCAAACTGGCAGCTTTTCCACTGGCCTGCGGCAACGCGGCCAGGCCCGTCCAGAGCGCGAAAACGCATAGCGCCAACTGCATAGATCATTCGGGGACCCTGACATGGAACTGGTTGTAAAAAGCGTAGCTGCTGCATCGGTAAAAACCGCCACTCTGGTCGTACCGGTGGGTGAAGGGCGCAAGCTCGGGGCCGTTGCCAAGGCCGTCGACCAAGCCAGCGAAGGCGCCATCAGCGCAGTACTCAAGCGTGGCGACCTGGCCGGCAAGCCTGGCCAGACCCTGTTGCTGCAGAGCGTGCCAGGCCTGAAGGCCGAGCGCGTGCTGCTGGTCGGCAGCGGCAAGGACGATGCCCTCGGCGACCGCGCATGGCGCAAGCTGGTCGCAAGTGTGGCCGGCGTGCTCAAGGGCCTCAACGGTGGCGATGCCGTGCTGGCCCTGGACGACATCGCGGTCAACAACCGTGACGCCTACTACGGCAAGTACCGCCTGCTGGCCGAGACCCTGCTCGACGGCGAATACGTGTTCGATCGTTTCAAGAGCCAGAAGGCCGAACCGCGCGCCCTGAAGAAAGTCACCCTGCTGGCCGACAAGGGCGGCCTGGCCGAGGTCGAGCGCGCCGTCAAGCACGCCAGCGCCATTGCCACCGGCATGGCCTTCACCCGCGACCTGGGCAACCTGCCGCCTAACCTGTGCCACCCCAGCTACCTGGCCGAGCAGGCCAAGGAACTGGGCAAGGCGCACAAGGGCCTGAAGGTCGAAGTGCTGGACGAGAAAAAGATCAAGGACCTGGGCATGGGCGCGTTCTATGCCGTGGGCCAGGGCAGCGACCAGCCACCACGCCTGATCGTGCTCAACTACCAGGGCGGCAAGAAGGCCGACAAGCCGTTCGTGCTGGTCGGCAAGGGCATCACCTTCGATACCGGCGGCATCAGCCTCAAGCCAGGCGCTGGCATGGATGAGATGAAATTCGACATGTGCGGCGCCGCCAGCGTGTTCGGCACCCTGCGCGCGGTCCTCGAACTGCAGTTGCCGATCAACCTGGTGTGCCTGCTGGCCTGCGCCGAGAACATGCCGAGCGGCGGTGCCACCCGTCCGGGCGACATCGTCACCACCATGAGTGGCCAGACCGTCGAAATCCTCAACACCGACGCCGAAGGCCGCCTGGTGCTGTGCGACACCCTCACCTACGCCGAGCGCTTCAAGCCACAGGCCGTGATCGACATCGCCACCCTGACCGGCGCCTGCATTGTCGCCCTGGGCAGCCACACTTCGGGTCTCATGGGCAACAACGACGACCTGGTCGGCCAGCTGCTCGACGCCGGCAAGCGTGCCGATGACCGTGCCTGGCAGCTGCCGCTGTTCGACGAGTACCAGGAGCAACTGGACAGCCCGTTCGCTGACATGGGCAACATCGGTGGGCCCAAGGCGGGCACCATCACCGCTGGCTGCTTCCTGTCGCGCTTCGCCAAGGCCTACAACTGGGCGCACCTGGACATCGCCGGCACGGCCTGGATCAGTGGCGGCAAGGACAAGGGCGCTACCGGTCGCCCGGTCCCGCTGCTGACCCAGTACCTGCTGGACCGCGCTGGCGCCTGATACCGTGAAGCCGGCGATGCCCGTGGCATCGCCGGCTGGCAGAGCACACCATGAGCAAAGTCGATTTCTATATCCTGCCCACCGACTCGCTGTCGGCACGGCTGGACTTCGCCTGCAAGCTGTGCGAAAAGGCCTGGCGCCTTGGCCACCGGGTCTACCTGCACTGCCAGGACGCCGAACAACGTACCGAACTGGATCAACGCCTGTGGCGCTTCAAAGGCGAAGCCTTCGTGCCCCACGACCTGGCCGAAGAACACACGGATGCCACGGTAGCCTTGGGCCTTGCCGACGATGCTGGCGAGCACCGTGACCTGCTGATCAACCTGGGTGCCGCTGTGCCGGGGTTCGTCGGCCAGTTCGAGCGGGTTGCCGAGATCGTGGTCGAGGAGCCCGGCATTCGCCAATCGGCCCGCGAGCGGTTCCGTTTCTACCGTGAACAGGGCTATGCTCTGCAAGACCACCGCTTACAGCGACTTTAACGACGATGGACAAGCCTTCCGCCCTACCCGATTCCGCTCATCTGCTGGATGATCTGGAATCGATTCGCCAGCTGCTCGGCGATGCCGACCTGCAGCCGCCGCTGCTGACCGAAACGGTCGAGCAGATTCCCCTGTTGCTCGACGTGCCTGCCGGTAACGCGGCGCCAGCGCCTGAAGCCGAGCCCGCAGCAGCCGAACCCGAGGATGATCCGCAGACCCGCCGCCAGGACACCCTGCTGCACCTGGAGAGCGAGTTGCGCGCCGCCGCGCAGATGATCATGCAGGACGTGATCAACGACTTCACCCCGCATATCGAGAACGAGATCAAGCGCCGGCTGGATGCGCGGATCGAACGTCTCATCAAGCGTTCCGAGTAAACCTGAAAATTTGCGGCGCCTGCTTCGCGGGCACGCCCGCTCCCCCAGGTAAAGCGCAACCGTCATATCTGCGCGGTACCTGTGGGAGCGGGCGTGCCCGCGAAGCAGGCGCCACTGTTCCGACAGTTATCAGCAGCTTGTCGCCTGCGGCCCCCAGCTTGGTTATACTTCCCGGCTTTCCCGAATAAATGCACAGGGTCCCGCCGCGCATGGATAAGACCTACCAGCCGCACGCCATCGAAACTTCCTGGTACAACACCTGGGAGTCCGAAAACTATTTCGCTCCACAAGGTGCAGGCGAGTCCTACACCATCATGATCCCGCCACCGAACGTGACGGGTAGCCTGCACATGGGCCACGGCTTCAACAACGCGATCATGGACGCGCTGATCCGTTTCCGCCGCATGCAAGGCCGCGACACCCTGTGGCAGCCAGGTACCGACCACGCCGGTATCGCCACGCAGATGCTGGTCGAACGCCAGCTCGAAGCCAAGGGCCAGAACCGTCACGACCTTGGCCGCGAGAAGTTCCTGGAGAAGGTCTGGGAATGGAAGGATCAGTCAGGTGGCAACATCAGCCGCCAGATCCGTCGCCTGGGTTCGTCGGTAGACTGGAGCCGCGAGCGCTTCACCATGGACGACGGCCTGTCCGAAGCAGTCAAGGAAGCCTTCGTGCGCCTGCATGAGGACGGCCTGATCTACCGCGGCAAGCGCCTGGTCAACTGGGACACCAAGCTGCACACGGCCATCTCCGACCTCGAGGTGGAAAACCACGACGAGAAGGGCCACCTGTGGAACTTGCGCTACCCGCTTGCCGATGGCGCCAAGACCGCTGAAGGCAAGGACTACCTGGTCGTCGCCACCACCCGCCCGGAGACTTTGCTGGGTGACGCCGCCGTTGCCGTCAACCCGAACGACGAGCGCTACCAGGCCCTGATCGGCAAGTTCGTCGAACTGCCGCTGGTTGGCCGCCGCATCCCGATTATCGCCGATGACTATTGCGACCCGGAGTTCGGCACCGGCTGCGTGAAGATCACCCCTGCCCACGACTTCAATGACTACGAAGTCGGCAAGCGCCACAACCTGCCGCTGCTGAACATTTTCGACAAGAACGCCCTGGTGCTGTCCGCCGCCCAGGCCTTCAACCTCGACGGCAGCGTCAACGAGCAGGTCGATACCAGCCTGCCGACCCAGTACGCCGGCCTTGATCGCTTCGTCGCACGCAAGCAGATCGTTGCCGACCTGGATGCCCAGGGCCTGCTGGTGAGCATCGACGATCACGCCCTAAAAGTGCCGAAAGGCGACCGTTCGGGTACCGTCATCGAGCCATGGCTGACCGACCAGTGGTACGTTTCCACCAAGCCGCTGGCAGAGCCGGCCATCGAAGCCGTGGAAGATGGCCGCATCCAGTTCGTGCCCAAGCAGTACGAGAACATGTACTTCTCCTGGATGCGCGACATCCAGGACTGGTGCATCAGCCGCCAGCTGTGGTGGGGCCACCGCATTCCGGCCTGGTACGACGAGGCCGGCCAGGTCTATGTCGGCCGCAATGAAGAAGAGGTCCGCGCCAAGCACAACCTCGGCAGCGAAGTGAAACTGCGCCAGGACGACGACGTGCTCGACACCTGGTTCAGCTCGGGCCTGTGGACCTTCTCGACCCTGGGCTGGCCGGAGCAGACCGAGTTCCTGAGGAAGTTCCACAGCACTGACGTGCTGGTCACCGGCTTCGACATCATCTTCTTCTGGGTTGCGCGCATGATCATGCTGACCATGCACCTGATCAAGAACGAGGACGGCACCCCGCAGGTTCCGTTCAAGACCGTGTACGTGCACGGCCTGGTGCGCGATGGCCAGGGCCAGAAGATGTCCAAGTCCAAGGGCAACGTGCTCGACCCGCTGGACATCGTCGACGGTATCACCCTCGATGCCCTGCTGGAGAAACGCACCAGCGGCATGATGCAGCCCAAGCTGGCCGAAAAGATCGCCAAGCAGACCAAGGCCGAGTTCCCGGAGGGCATCGCCAGCTACGGCACCGACGCCCTGCGCTTCACCTTCTGCTCGCTGGCCTCGACTGGCCGCGACATCAAGTTCGACATGGGCCGCGTCGAAGGCTACCGCAACTTCTGCAACAAGATCTGGAACGCAGCCCGCTACGTGCTGGACAAGGGCGAGGACTGCGGCCAGAACGGCGAAGCCTGCGAGCTGTCGCTGGCTGACCGCTGGATCATCTCGCAATTGCAGCGCACCGAAGCCGAAGTGACCCGCCAGCTCGAGCAGTTCCGCTTCGACCTGGCCAGCCAGGCGCTATACGAGTTCATCTGGAACCAGTATTGCGACTGGTACCTGGAGCTGTCCAAGCCGGTACTGTGGGACGAAAACGCTCCGGTCGAACGCGCCCGTGGCACCCGTCGCACCCTGGTACGCGTGCTGGAAGTGGCACTGCGCCTGGCGCATCCGTTCATGCCGTTCATCACCGAAGAAATCTGGCAGCGCATCGCGCCGCTGGCCGGTATCGAAGGCAAGACCATCATGCTGCAACCATGGCCGGTGGCCAATGAAAGCCGCATCGATGCTGCCGCCGAAGGTGATATCGAATGGCTCAAGGAGCTGATGGTCGGCCTGCGCAACATCCGCGCGGAGATGAACATTGGCCCGGGCAAGCCACTGCCGCTGTTCCTGAAGAACGCCAACGCCGATGACCAGCGTCGCCTGCAGGAAAACGAAGCCCTGCTGAAGAAGCTGGCCAAGGTCGAATCGTTCACCGTGCTCGGCGATGCCGACGAAGCACCGCTGTCGGCCACCGCACTGGTTGGTGACTTGCAGGTGCTGGTGCCGATGGCCGGCCTGATCGACAAGGACGCCGAGCTTGCTCGCCTGAGCAAGGAAATCCAGCGTCTGCAGGGTGAAGTCCAGCGCGTGGGTGGCAAGCTGTCGAACGCCGCCTTCGTCGACAAGGCACCGCCTGCGGTGATCGAGAAGGAACGCGCCAAGCTGGCCGAGTCCGAACAGGCCCTGGCCAACTTCACCGAGCAGCATGCGCGGATTGCAGCGCTGTAATCACTAGAGAGACCGTTGGGGCCGCTGCGCGGCCCTTTCGCGACACAAGGCCGCTCCCACAGGACGGCGCCAAACCTGAAGGCGCCGCTATCCTGTGGGAGCGGCCTTGTGTCGCGAAAGGGGCGCGAAGCGGCCCCGGGCTCCTCAAGCCACCGCTCGTATAGGGCTGGACACTGACATGACTCCGAACAAACCCACCCTGCACCCGCGCAACCGCCACCAGGGCCGCTACGACTTCCCCAGCCTGATCAAGGCCCACCCTGACCTGGCCCGCTTCACCATCACCAACCCCCACGGCAAACCCAGCATCGACTTCGCCAACCCGGAAGCCGTGCGCGTGTTCAACCGTGCCCTGCTCAAGGCGCAATACGGCATCCAGCACTGGGACATCCCGGCCGACTACCTGTGCCCGCCAATCCCCGGCCGCGCCGACTACATCCATGTGGCCGCCGACCTGCTGGCCGAGGACAATGCCGGCGAGGTCCCCGGAGGCGCCCAGGTTCGCGTGCTGGATATCGGCGTGGGCGCCAATTGCATCTACCCGCTGCTCGGCCATAGCGATTACCGTTGGCGCTTCATTGGCTCGGACATCGACCCGGTAGCGCTGGCCTCGGCCAAGGCCATCGTCCAGGCCAACGGCTTGAGCAAAGGTATCAGCCTGCGCCAGCAAGCCAACCGCAAGCACATCCTCAGCGGCCTGCTGCAAGCGGATGAACGCTTCGACCTGACCCTGTGCAACCCGCCCTTCCACGCCTCGCGTGAAGAAGCCACCCGTGGTAGCCAGCGCAAGTGGAGGAACCTTGGCAAGCAGGACCCCAAGCGCAAGTTACCGGTGCTCAACTTCGGCGGGCAGAACAACGAACTGTGGTGTGAGGGCGGCGAGATTCGCTTCGTCACCCAGCTGGTCGACGAAAGCGCGCAGTACGCACGACAGGTACTGTGGTTCACCAGCCTGGTGTCCAAAGCCAGTAACCTGCCTGGCATCGAGGCAGCGCTGAAGAAGGTCGGCGCCAAGGTCGTGCGCATCGCCGAGATGGGCCAGGGCCAGAAGCAAAGCCGCATGGTCGCCTGGAGCTTCCACGACGACAGCGCACGCCACGCCTGGCACGCCAGGCGCAAATCGCAGGCATGAAAAAACCGCGCCCGGGCAAGCCGGGCGCGGTTTCGTCAATGCGTCAAAAGATCACTTGTTGACGGCGTCGGTCAGGCCTTTGGCCGGAACGAACTTGACGACTTTCTTGGCAGCGATTTCGATGGCAGCGCCAGTCGAAGGGTTGCGACCGGTACGGGCAGGACGCTCGGAGACTTTCAGCTTGCCGATGCCTGGCAGGGTGATTTCGGCGCCGTTTTCCAGTTGGTCGGCAACGATCTGGCCCAGCTGCTCCAGCGCGTTACGAGCGGTGGTTTTTGGCGCGTCGATGGCTTCAGCGATATCGGCAATCAGTTGGTCTTTGGTCAATGCCATGGTGGTGTTCCTTCCCTATCATTCAGTAGTTATGCGGCGTGCTACGACGTTATCGGGCCAGCCCCTGTGTTCTGGAGGGCCGCGCCAATCGCGAATGTAGATACGTAAATCGGCGTTTGGTTCGACACGGCATGAGCACGCTGCCAGCAATGCGCCACATGAGGGGCGCAAGACGGCGCAAAGCTACCACAGGAATGGATAAATATCCGCTACCCGCTTCGATTTAGTGCAGGTTTTTCGGGGGTTTAAGCCGAAAACCCGTGAATTTGGACAAAAAACGAACAACCGGCATTTCCGCCAACATCCGGCCACTGCAGCGCCTGTTCTCTGGGGTAAACTGGACAACTTTTGCAGCGCGGCCTGTGGCCGCCCCAGACTCACCGAGAATTCCATGCCAATCCGTCATTGCATCGTTCACCTGATCGACAAGAAGCCCGATGGCAGCCCCGCCGTGCTCCATGCACGGGATACCGAGCTGGGCGCATCGGACGCCATCGAAAACCTCCTGGCCGACCTCAACGAAAGCTACAACGCCAAGCAAGGCAAGGCCTGGGGCTTCTTCCACGGCGAGTCCGGCGCCTACCCACTGAGCGGCTGGTTGAAACAGTACCTGGAAGACGAAAAGGACTTCACCGCGTTCAGCCGGACGGCGGTCGAGCACCTGCAGAAACTGATGGAAGAGTCCAACCTCTCCACGGGCGGCCACATCCTGTTCGCCCACTACCAGCAAGGCATGACCGACTACCTGGCCATCGCCCTGCTGCACCACAGCGAGGGCGTGGCGGTCAACGCCGAGCTGGACGTGACGCCGTCGCGCCATCTCGACCTCGGCCAGCTGCACCTGGCAGCACGCATCAACCTGTCCGAGTGGAAGAACAACCAGAACTCCAAGCAATACATCTCGTTCATCAAGGGCAAGAACGGCAAGAAGGTGTCGGATTACTTCCGCGACTTCATCGGCTGCCAGGAAGGCGTCGACGGCCCGGGCGAAACGCGCACCCTGCTCAAGGCCTTCAGCGACTTCGTAGAAAGCGAGGACCTGCCGGAAGAAGCCGCCCGCGAGAAGACCCAGACCCTGGTCGAATACGCCACCACCCAGACCAAGCTGGGCGAACCGGTGACTCTGGAAGAGCTGTCGAGCCTTATCGATGAAGACCGCCCGAAGGCGTTCTACGACCACATCCGCAACAAGGACTACGGCCTGTCGCCGGAAATCCCCGCTGACAAGCGCACCCTCAACCAGTTCCGCCGCTTCACCGGGCGTGCCGAAGGCCTGTCGATCAGCTTCGAAGCGCACCTGCTGGGTGACAAGGTGGAGTATGACGAGGCCGCCGGCACCCTGATCATCAAAGGCCTGCCGACCACGCTGGTGGACCAGCTCAAGCGCCGCAAGGACTGATCAGCCGGCCACATAGGAGGCCACCAGCGCCTCCTTGGCCGACTTGCGCAACTTCTTCACCAGACGTTCCTGGCGCAGCGCCTCGCCTTTGTCCGGCCACTGCTCGACATAGACCAGCGCCTGCGCCGGGCTGGTCTTGAAATAGCGGGCACCCTGGCCCTTCTGGTGGGCAGCGAAACGCCGTTGCGGGTTATCGCTGATACCGCAGTACAGCGAGCCATTGGCCGCCCGCACCAGGTACACGTACCACGGTTTGCTCTGCGGGTTTTCGGCGACTTCGTTGACGATGCTCATGGCCGACAGCTTAACCGCTCATCTTGCTTGCTGGAACGCTCGCAGGCCGTTGAAAGCCTGCTGGCGCACCTTGTTCTGCAGCATCGGCGACCAACCCAGCAACACCCCTGGCGCTCCTAGCGCCTGACGCGACCAGCGCCACAGGTCGAAGCTGTCGTCGTGCTGGCAGATCAGCCCATCGCGAATGACGAAGCGCGCCTGGATATCATTGACCACGGTACGGCCAGTCTGGCTGAACAAGTAAGTGGCCACCCAGTGCGCACAGCCGCTGCGCTCATCGGCACGGACTTGGTCGAAGGTCAGCGAGAAATCCTTGGCACGGGTGGTCAGCATGCGCCACATGTCACCCGCATCACGGCCGCGCAGGGTGCCGAACACCGGGTCGCTGAAGACGATGTCGTCGCTGTAGCAGGCCACCATCGCCTCGGCGTCCAGGCGCTGGAAGGCCTGATAGAAACGAGTAATCAGGTGGCGGTTGGCGTCAGTCATGGAAGCAGGTCCGTCCTGGGAATGGAAGCTGCACGATAATCTGCACTGCTTTCTTTCGCCAGTACCGGCCTCTTCGCGGGCACGCCCGCCCACAGGCCAGGCGCAAGTCTTGAAGCCTGTGATGACCCTGCGGGCGTGCCCGCGAAGAGGCCTGCGAGGCCACCCTTCATGTCAAACTTTTTCGCTGGTCACCCGCACATGCAAGGCCCGCCCGGCCCCCAAGCCAAACACGATGGCCCCCACACCCAACACCGCAAAGATCCAGCCCACCGCCGCCCATCCTCCGGTCAGGTCATGCACCAGGCCGACCGCAAACGGGCCCATGGATGCCAGCGTATAACCCACGCCCTGAGCCATGCTCGACAGGTTCGCCGCCACATGGGCATCCTTCGAGCGCAGCACGATCAACGTCAGGGCCAAGGCGAAAGTACCGCCCTGCCCCAGCCCCAGCAGCACCGCCCAACCCCACAGCCCGTCGATGGGGGCATACAGGCAACCGAACAGCCCCGCCAAGGTGACCAGCATGACCATCACGATGGCCAGCCGCTGGTCCTTGCCGCGGGTCGCCAACCAGGGGGCGCCCAGCGAGCTGACCAGCTGCACGATGACCGAGCCGGACAGTACCAGGCCCGCTTCGGTCGGGCTCAGGCCACGACCAATGAGGATCGACGGCAACCAGCCAAATACAATGTACGCCAGCGACGACTGCAGCCCCATGTACAGAGTTACCTGCCACGCCAGCGGGTCACGCCACAGCCCGCTTACCCGGTAGGCGACCTTGTGCAGGCCGTGCCCCTGGCGGGCTTGCGGTGACCAGACGAGCATGGCCAGCAGCGCCGGTAGCATCCAGAAGCCCAGGCCAAGGGCCCAGCTGCCACCGAAGTGTTGCGTCAGCGGCACGGTAGCCCCTGCCGCCATAGCCGCGCCCAGGCACAGGGCCATGGTATACACCCCGGTCAAGGTGCCCGCGTGCTGCGGGAAATCGCGCTTGACGATACCGGGCAACAGCACACCGATGATACCGATGCTGGCCCCGGCCAGAATGCTGCCGACGAATACGCCGACCGCCCCCAGGGCACTGCGCACCACGATCCCCAGCGCCAGGGTCAACAGGATGCCGAGGATCACCCGCTCGCTGCCGAAGCGGCGCGCGAGGACGGGTGCCAGCGGTGCAAACAGCCCGAGGCAGAGCACCGGCAAGGTGGTCAGCAGGCCGGCCTCGGAGGCATTCAGGCCCAGCCCTGCAGAGACCTGCCCGAGCACCGGCGCCATGCTCGACAATGCCGGGCGCAGGTTCAATGCCACCAGCACCAGGCCCAGCAGCAACAGCCACGGGCGCTTGAGCCTCGGCGGTTGCTGTTGCACCAGGGCATCGTCGGCCTCGGCGTCGATCAGTAGTTCTTCCAGTTCACGCTCGCGGGCAGGCGCGTCTCGGGTCAATCGTTCAGCCATGGCCTTCTCGTCTTCAAGATTCAATAAGCGTCCGGCTCAGGGCCTTGGCCCGCTCCGGGTCGCGTTGTTCGATGGCGTCGAGGATCTGCCCGTGCAGGTCGAAGGTCGCCTGGCTGCGTGGCACGGTCGCCATGTTGTGTTGCAGCGCTGCGGCCACCACACCGGAAAAGTAGCGATACAGTTCGCTCAGTGCCGGGTTGTGCGCGGCGTCGATCAGGCGTTGGTGAAACACCAGGTCGCAGCTGACATAGGCATCGACATCCCCGTGAAAATGCCCGGCACTGCCCGCCAGTGCCGCGCGCAGGCCCTGCAGGTCCTCGTCGGTACGGCGCAACGCCGCCAGGCCGATAGCCTCGGATTCGAGGATGTGCCGGGTTTCGCGGGCCTGCTCCAGCGTGCAGCGCGACATGGCCAGCACGGCCTGTAGCGGGTCTTGGCAGGTGCGCAGGTAGCTGCCGTCACCTTGGCGGATTTCCACCAGGCCGCTGAATGCCAGCACGCGCATGGCTTCACGCACGGTATTGCGGCTGATACCCAGCTGCAGTGCCAGTTCCGGCTCGGTCGGCAGACGCTGGCCGACTTGCCAGTGGCCTTGCAGGATGCGCTCACGCATGCGCTCTACCGCCAGTTCGACCAAGGAGCGCTTGGTCAATTCGCTGCTCATTTCAATTCAACCAATCATCCGATGAATTCGCAGAGCTTAATGGAACGCGTTCCAGACATCAATTCAACTGGCATTTCTACCAGTTGCCAGCCGAGGGCCTGATTGCAACGCTTGGCTGACTTCCATCAAGGCACTGTTCATGTCCATCGTCAAAGTACTGCGCCTGTCTGCGCTGATTACCGCCGGTCTGCTACTCGGCCTGCTGTTCAAAGGCTGCGACGCCAGCCAAGCGCCATTGCAACCCAAGACGCTCATCATCGGGATGGACGGTGTACAGCTGCAGCGCTACGAAGAACTGGGCGACGAAACCAACCTGCAGCGCCTGTTCTACGGCAAAGCCTATGCCGGAGGTGTCACCGGCCGCGCCAGCGAACAAGCGACTGACAGTGGGCCCGGCTGGATAACCCTGCTCACCGGCGTATGGGCCAACAAGCATGGAGTGACCTCAAATGCCGAATCCTTGCGGGTCAACCCGCAGTTCCCAAGCCTGTTCAAACGGCTGCGTCATGCCCTGCCAAATGCCTACCTCGCCAGTGTCGTCAACTGGTCGCCGATCAACACGGCCTTCCTGCTGGAGGACGCGCAAGGCAACAATGTACGCGAAAGCGGCCTGAGCGATGAGCAAGTCACCGCCCGGACCCTGGACATCCTCGAACACACACCAGCCGACTTCACCTTCATTCAACTCGACGAGCCAGTTGAAGCTGGCCACACCAGTGGTTTCGGCTCGGCCTACCTGTTCGCACTGCGTGAAGCCGACGACAGACTGGGGCGGCTTTTGGACAAGGTCGAGGCGCGGGCGTACAAGAATCCGCAGGAGGACTGGCTGGTGATCGTCTGCAGCAGCGACGGCAGTGATTATCAGGATTCAAGCCACGGCGAAGTGACAGAACAGGAGAAGACGGCGCTCATTGCCAGCAACAAGCCCTGGAACGAGGAATGGATCCGTCCCGGCAGTGCAGATGACACCCCGCGTCATGGCTCTGCCGCGCTGACGTCGGTCGCCCCGACTGTGCTCAGGCACATGGGGCTAGACCTGCTGCCGCAATGGGAGCTCGATGGCACGCCACTCCCAGTCGTTAGCGGTGCACGCAACGCACGGGCTACTGGAGGCGATGCCAAGGCACGGTGATCACAGAGAAAAATCACCGCGTGTCGAGAAAGTGCTGCCCCACCAGCAGGAGCGGCGCACCCGCTCCTGCTGCTCACCGCAATCAGTCCAGCGCGTCGACCAACGCCTGGTTCATCTCTGGCGTGCCGATGGTGATACGCAGGAACTGGGCAATCCGCTCCTGCTTGAAGTGACGCACGATCACCCCTTGTTCACGCAGGCGCGCCGCCAACTGCGCGGCATCCTGCTGCGGGTGGCGGGCAAAGATGAAGTTGGCCGCCGATGGCAGCACCTCGAAGCCCTTTGCAACCAGCTGCTCGACCAATGTCTCACGGCTGTCAATCACCTTGCGGCGGGTTTCCTCGAAGTAGGCCTGATCTTCGAACGCCGCCGCTGCCCCGACGATGGCCATGCGGTCGAGCGGATAGGAGTTGAAGCTGTTCTTGATCCGCTCCAGCGCCTCGATCAGGTCCGGATGGCCGACGGCCAGGCCCACTCGGAGTCCAGCCAGCGAACGCGACTTGGACAAGGTCTGGGTGACCAGCAGGTTGTCGTAGCGATCGACCAGGCTGATGGCAGTCTCGCCGCCAAAGTCAATGTAAGCCTCATCCACCACCACCACCGAATCACGGTTGGCTTGCAGCAGCTGTTCGATCGCTTGCAGCGGCAGCAGGCAACCGGTGGGTGCGTTAGGGTTGGGGAAGATGATCCCGGCATTGGGCTTGGCGTAATCGGCGACGCGGATCTGGAACTGCTCATCCAGCGCCACCTGCTCGAAGGCAATGCCGTAAAGGCCGCAATAGACCGGATAGAAGCTGTAGCTGACATCCGGGAACAGCAGTGGACCGCGATCGTGCTGGAACAGACCGTGGAAGATGTGGGCCAGCACCTCGTCCGAGCCGTTGCCGACGAAAACCTGGGCCGGGGTGACGCCGTAGTACTCGGCCACGGCCTGCTTGAGCCGGTCGCTGTTCGGGTCCGGATACAGACGCAGGTTATCGTTCAGCTCGCCGCGCATGGCCTCTAGCGCCCTGGGCGAGGGGCCATAAGGGTTCTCGTTGGTGTTCAGCTTGACCAGGCGGGCCAGCTTTGGCTGTTCGCCCGGCACGTAAGGCACCAGCGCCTTGACGAAGGGACTCCAGAATCGACTCATGTTCAGTTCCCCTTGTCTTGGGTCAGGATACGGTATTCAGCGCTGCGGGCGTGGGCGGTCAGCGACTCGCCACGGGCCAGCACCGAGGCGGTGTGGCCAAGCTCGGATGCGCCCTGTTCGGAACAGAAGATGATCGACGAACGCTTCTGGAAGTCATACACCCCGAGCGGCGACGAGAAGCGTGCGGTGCCGGAAGTCGGCAACACGTGGTTGGGGCCGGCGCAGTAATCGCCCAGTGCTTCGCTGGTGTGGCGACCCATGAAGATCGCGCCCGCGTGGCGAATCTGAGGCAGCCAGGCCTGCGGGTCGGCAACCGACAGCTCCAGATGCTCGGGAGCGATGCGGTTGGCCACTTCGATGGCCTGCTGCATGTCGCGCACCTGGATCAGCGCCCCACGGCCGTTGACCGACTTTTCGATGATCTCGGCCCGTTCCATGGTCGGCAGCAGCTTGTCGATGCTGGCGGCCACGCGGTCGAGGAAAGCGGCATCCGGGCTGACCAGGATGGCCTGGGCGTCTTCGTCGTGCTCGGCCTGAGAGAACAGGTCCATGGCGATCCAGTCCGGGTCGGTCTGGCCGTCGCACACCACGAGGATTTCCGACGGGCCGGCGATCATGTCGATACCGACCTGGCCGAACACGTGGCGCTTGGCGGTAGCCACATAGATGTTGCCAGGGCCGACGATCTTGTCTACCTGCGGCACGCTTTCGGTGCCATAGGCCAGTGCGGCAACGGCCTGCGCTCCACCGACGGTGAACACGCGGTCGACGCCGGCGATGCAGGCAGCGGCCAGCACCAGTTCATTGACCTCGCCACGCGGGGTCGGCACCACCATCACCACTTCGGTGACGCCAGCGACCTTGGCCGGAATCGCGTTCATCAGCACCGACGAGGGGTACGACGCCTTGCCGCCGGGCACGTACAGGCCGGCACGGTCCAGCGGGGTGACCTTCTGGCCGAGCACGGTGCCGTCGGCTTCGGTGTACTGCCAGGAGTCCTGCTTCTGCCGTTCGTGGTACATGCGTACGCGATTGGCGGCCTTCTCCAGGGCTTCACGCTGGCTGTCGGTGATGCGGGTCAGGGCCAGTTCCAGGCGCTCGCGGCCAAGGATCAGGTCATCGATGCTTTTGGCGTCAACACCGTCGAAGCGCTGGGTGAATTCCACCAGCGCGGCGTCACCGCGCTCACGCACCGCCTTGATGATGTCGAGCACGCGCTGGTTGACCGCGTCATCGGACACACTTTCCCAGCTCAGCAGATGATCCAGATGTCGGGCGAAATCCGGATCAGCGGCGTTGAGACGGGCAATTGCAGTGGACACGGTCATGGCGAGGGCCTCGATTATTAGCGAATGCTCAGGCGCCCTAGGCTACCAGTCCATCCGCGCGGGCACCCGAGAAAAATGGCTATGACGCGGATAGACGGGCGCGACAGCCGAAGCCGCGCGCAGTAGGTAGAGAATTAGCCGCGGTGTCGCGATTCGACCGCTCCGCGCAGCGTGTCGATCAGGCTCTGGATGCGGGCGTGCTGCATCTTCATGGAAGCTTTGTTGACCACCAGGCGCGAGCTGATCGTGGCGATCAGTTCCTGAGGCTCCAGGCCGTTGGCGCGCAAGGTGTTGCCAGTGTCGACCACGTCGATGATCTTGTCGGCAAGATTGATCAGCGGTGCCAGCTCCATCGAACCATACAGCTTGATGATGTCGACCTGGCGGCCCTGCTCGGCGTAATAACGCTTGGCGACATTGACGAACTTGGTGGCGACGCGCAGGCGGCCCTTCGGCTCGGGCGCACCGACCGCACCGGCGGTCATCAGCTTGCACTTGGCGATCTGCAGGTCCAGCGGCTCATACAGGCCCTGGCCGCCGTACTCCATCAGCACGTCCTTGCCAGCCACACCGAGGTCGGCGGCACCGTGCTCGACATAGGTCGGCACGTCGGTGGCACGCACGATCAGCAGGCGCACGTCGTCCTGCGTGGTGGGGATGATCAGCTTGCGGCTCTTGTCCGGATTCTCGGTCGGCACGATACCGGCCTCGGCCAGCAACGGCAGGGTATCGTCGAGAATACGGCCTTTGGAAAGCGCGATGGTCAACATTGGAACGTCGGTCCTTAAGCGGCTACTGCCGGCCGGGCTGCGACAGCCCGACCGCATTCAATTCGTTGTGGGAGCGGGCTTGCCCGCGAACACCGGTAAAGCCGTTGCCATGCAACGCGGCGGCTTCTTCGCGGGACAAGCCCGCTCCCACATGCAGACTATCAGCCCGGTACGCGGCGGATCTTAGCGCCGAGCATCTGCAGTTTTTCTTCGATGCACTCGTAACCACGGTCGATGTGGTAGATGCGGTCGATCAGGGTATCGCCTTCGGCGACCAGCGCCGACAGTACCAGGCTGGCGGATGCCCGCAGGTCGGTGGCCATGACCGGAGCACCCTTGAGTGCCGGCACGCCGGTGACGATCGCGGTATTGCCTTCAACCTGGATCTGCGCGCCCATGCGGTGCATTTCGTACACGTGCATGAAGCGGTTTTCGAAGATCGTCTCGATGACCGCGCCGGTGCCTTCGGCGATGGCGTTCAGCGAGATGAACTGCGCCTGCATGTCGGTCGGGAAAGCCGGGTACGGCGCGGTACGCAGGTTGACGGCCTTCGGCCGCTTGCCGTGCATGTCCAGCTCGATCCAGTCTTCACCGGTGGTGAGGTCGGCGCCCGCTTCCTTCAGCTTCTCCAGCACGGCTTCGAGGATGGTCGGGTCGGTGTCCTTGACCTTGACGCGACCGCCGGTCACGGCAGCGGCGACCAGGTAGGTGCCAGTCTCGATACGGTCAGGCATGACGCGGTAATGTGCCGACGCCAGGCGCTCGACGCCATCGATGGTGATGGTGTCGGTACCGGCGCCCTGGACCTTGCCGCCCATGGCGTTGATGAAGTTGGCCAGGTCGACCACTTCAGGCTCACGCGCGGCGTTTTGCAGCACGCTGCGGCCTTTGGCCAGGGCAGCAGCCATCATGATGTTCTCGGTACCGGTCACGCTGACGGTGTCGAAGAAGAAGTGCGCGCCGCGCAGGCCGCCTTCAGGCGCCTTGGCCTTGATGTAGCCGCCTTCGACTTCGATCTTCGCGCCCATGGCCTCGAGCCCGCGGATGTGCAGGTCGACCGGGCGCGAACCGATGGCACAGCCACCTGGCAGGGCCACTTCGGCTTCACCGAAACGCGCCACCATGGGGCCGAGCACCAGGATCGAGGCGCGCATGGTCTTGACCAGCTCGTAAGGGGCTACCAGGGTCTTGATGGTACGCGGGTCGATTTCCACCGCCAGCTTTTCGTCGATCACAGGCTCGATGCCCATGCGCCCGAACAGCTCGATCATGGTGGTGATGTCGTGCAGGTGAGGCAGGTTGCCCACGGTGACCGGGCCATCGGCAAGCAGGGTCGCTGCCAGGATCGGCAGGGCCGCGTTCTTCGCGCCGGAAATGCGGATCTCGCCGTCGAGACGAGCGCCGCCAGTAATAATCAGTTTGTCCATTGGTGTCTCGCCGCCACGTTGGCTCAGGTGCGCTCAGCCCAGGCTGCGCTGCTGAAAAATTTCATGGTTACCGCATGGATGCTGCCATTGGCGATCCACGGATTCAGGTGAGCATAGATCGCCTGCTGACGTTTGACCGGGCTCAGGCCAGCCAACTCGTCGCTGATCACGTTCAACTGGAAGTTGCAGCCTTCGCCTTCAACTTCGACCCGGGATCCCGGCAATTTCTCTTCAAGGAAGCTCTTAACTTCTACGGCCTGCATGCTCAACCTCAATCGGCGCCCGATGCGCACGGGTCGGCCATCATACAAAAAAGCCCCTCGCCTGCGAAGCCCAACGAAAGGGCGCGCGACCGAGGGGCCTCTCATCACTGCCAAGCCATCAGCTTGCCAGCACCTCATCGAGGTCATAGACCCCGGCGATTTCCCGCATGTCGTCAGGCATGCCACGCACCTCGACGGCCTTGCCGGCGGCCTGGGCGTCACGAATGAACGCCAGCAGCAGCGACAGGCCAACGCTGGTGGAGCGCACCACGGCCGAGCAGTCCAGCAGCAGACGCGCTTCACGGCAGGCGCCGATCAGCGCCTTACCCTGCTTGCGCAGGGCTGGCCCGCTGCGGTAATCCAGTTCACCGGCCAGGCACAGCACGCCAGGCTCGGCCATGGTTACAGCGGCCTCGCTCATTTGACGGTCTTCTCTGGCGAGTTGTCGGCAGCTTCCTTGGCCTTGGCCACTTCGCCGGCCCAGCCGTCGATGGTCTTGTCCAGATCGTTGCCATTACGCTGCATGGCATCGGCGAACTGGTCGCGGAACAGCTTGCCGATGTTGATGCCGTTGACGATGACGTTGCGTACCTTCCACTCGCCGCCAAGGTTCTCCAGGGTGTACTGCACCGGATAGACCGCCCCGTTGTTGCCGGTCACCTTCATGCCCACACTGGCGCGCTTGCCGTCATCAGCCTTGGCCGGGTCGACGCTGATGCCCTGGTTGTTGTACTCCAGCAGCGCGTTGCCATAGAACTGGAACAGGCTGCGCTTGAAGTTCTCCTGGAAGCGCTGAATCTGCGCAGGAGTGGCCTTGCGCGAGTACTTGACGGTCATGATGCTTTTCGAGATGCCTTCAGCATCCACTACCGGACCGAGAATGCGGTTGAGCGCATCGTAGAAGGCATTCGGGTTGGTCTTGTACTGCTCTTTGTTGGCCTTGAGGTCGCTGAGCAGCTCAGTGGTAGTGCTCTGGACCACCTCGTGCGGCGACTGCGCGGCCAGGGCCATCAGGGGGAAGGCCGCCAGCAGCACCAGCAGGCCACGTCGCAGGATCGAAATCATGGAAACTCCTTAATTAGCCGGTTGCGCTTCTTTTGGTTCCTTGCCAACGGAGTTGAGCAGGAACTTGCCAATCAGATCTTCCAGCACCAGCGCCGACTGTGTGTCATGGATGGTCGAGCCATCCTTGAGCACGTCTTCTTCACCGCCCACGCTGATACCGATGTACTTCTCGCCAAGCAAGCCGGCGGTCAGGATCGAAGCAGTGGAGTCGGTCGGCAGGTTGTTGACCGCCTTGTCCAGCTGCAGCGTCACACGACCGGTGTAGGAATCACGGTCCAGATCGATGGCGGTGACCTTGCCGATGGTGACACCGGCCATGGTCACTTTAGCTCTGACCGTCAAACCCGCGATATTGTCGAAGTACGCATAAACTTTATAGGTATCGCTGCTCGGGCTGGCCGACAGCCCGCTGACACGCAGGGCCAGCAGCAGCAGCGCCAGGATCCCGGCCAGGAGGAACAGGCCGACACCGATTTCCAGGGTGCGGTTTTGCATCAGAAATCTCCAAACATCAAGGCGGTCAAAATGAAGTCCAGACCCAGTACTGCCAATGAGGCATAGACCACGGTCTTGGTGGTGGCGCGGCTGATCCCCTCTGAGGTGGGTTCGCAGTCGTACCCCTGGAATACGGCAATCCAGGTCGTGACGAAGGCAAACACCAGGCTCTTGATCAGCCCGTTGAGCACGTCGTCGGTAAAGGAAACACTATTCTGCATGTTGCCCCAGAACGAGCCTTCGTAGACGCCCAGCCAGTCGACCGCGACCCACGAACCGCCCCAGATGCCGACCACGCTGAAGATCAGCGCCAGCAGCGGCAGCGAGATGAAACCGGCCCACAGGCGTGGCGCAACGATGTACTTGAGCGGGTCGACGCCGATCATTTCCAGGCTCGACAACTGCTCGGTGGACTTCATGTTGCCGATTTCGGCGGTCAGCGCGGAACCGGCGCGGCCAGCGAACAGCAGCGCAGTGACCACCGGGCCGAGCTCACGCAGCAGGGTCAGGGCGACCATCTGCCCGACCGCCTGCTCGGAACCGTACTTGGTCAGGATGCTGTAGCCCTGCAGGGCAAGCACCATGCCGATGAACACGCCGGAAACGACAATGATCGCCAGCGACAGCACACCCACCGAGTAGAGCTGCTTGGTCAGCAACTGGAAACCGCCACCAATGCCGCCACGGCCGATCAGTGCATGGAACAGGAACAGGCACGAGCGCCCGAGCACGGCCAACACGTCGATCGCCGAGCGCCCGAGCAGGCGGATACGTTCGAGTAAGGATTTTCTGCGCATCACCGCGCCCCCAGCAAATCGGCGCGGTAGTCAGGCGCGGGAAAGTGGAATGGCACCGGGCCGTCCGGATCGCCTTTCATGAACTGGCGAATGCGTGGGTTGTCCGAGCCCATCAGCTCGTCGGGCGTCCCCTGGCCCAGCACCTGGCCATCACCGACCACATATATGTAGTCGGCGATACTGGCGGTTTCGGCCAGATCGTGGGAGACCACGATACTGGTAATACCCAAGGCATCATTGAGCAGACGGATCAAGCGCACGAGCACACCCATGGCGATCGGGTCCTGGCCGACGAAGGGTTCGTCGTACATGAGGATCTGCGGGTCCAGGGCAATCGCCCGGGCCAGCGCCACCCGACGCTTCATGCCACCGGACAATTCGTCCGGCATCAGGTCGATGGCACCGCGCAGGCCAACCGCCTGCAGCTTCATCAACACGATGTCACGGATCATTTCGTCCGAAAGCTGGGTATGCACGCGCAAAGGAAAGGCGACGTTCTCGAACACATCGAGATCGGTGAACAACGCACCGCTCTGGAACAGTACGCCCATCTGCTTGCGGGCGTCGAACAGGTCGCTGCGCGAGAGGCTCGGCAGGTTCTGCCCGGCCACCCACACTTCTCCGCTCGACGGCCGTAGCTGCGCGCCCATCAGGCGCAGCAGCGTGGTCTTGCCGCAACCCGACGGCCCCATGATCCCGGTGACCTTGCCACGCGGGATACGGATGTCGACATTGCTGAAAATGCTGCGCGAACCGCGCTTGAAGGTGACTCCCTTCAACTCGACCGCGTAGGCGCTATCCACACTCATCTAGACTCCTTGCTGATGCAGCCTCGCACTTATTGACGCTGGCCCTCATCGTGAAGGCACAGCGCCCTTGGCAGGCCGAATAGCGGCGAACTATAGCACTGCTGACCTCACGCCCCCAAGGGCATGGAACAGGTCGTTCAGGCCAGCGACAGGCATTGATGGCATTTGAGAAAGCAATCGAAAGGATGAGGCTTTTTTGTATTGCGGCTATAATCGCCGCCTTTTAATCAGGCATTGCTTTTCGACATGAGCCAATCCAGCGAGCTGATCCACTCCGCCCAGCGCACCCTGCGCCTGGAACTCGAGGCCGTTCAAGGCCTGGTGGCCCGCATCGACGCCAATTTCGTCAAGGCCTGCGAGCTGATCCTGGCGAGCAAGGGCCGGGTCGTGGTGGTCGGCATGGGCAAATCGGGGCATATCGGCAACAAGATCGCCGCCACCCTGGCCAGCACCGGCACACCAGCATTCTTCGTGCATCCGGCCGAAGCCAGCCATGGCGACATGGGCATGATCACCCGCGACGACGTCATCCTGGCCCTGTCCAACTCTGGCAGCACTGCCGAGATCGTGACCCTGCTGCCGCTGATCAAGCGCCTTGGGATCCAGCTGATCAGCATGACCGGCAACCCGGACTCGCCCCTGGCCCAGGCCGCCGAGGTCAATCTCGACGCCAGCGTCACTCAGGAAGCCTGCCCGCTGAACCTCGCCCCGACCTCCTCTACCACTGCCGCACTGGTACTGGGTGATGCGCTGGCCATCGCCCTGCTCGAAGCGCGCGGCTTCACCGCCGAGGACTTCGCCTTTTCGCACCCTGGCGGCGCCCTGGGTCGCCGCCTGCTGCTCAAGGTCGAGAATGTCATGCACGCCGGTGAGGAATTGCCCCAGGTACAGTGCGGCACGCTGCTCAAGGACGCACTCCTTGAAATGTCCCGCAAAGGTTTGGGCATGACCGTGATCGTTGGCAGCGATGGCAAGCTGGCCGGGATCTTCACCGATGGCGACCTGCGCCGCAGCCTGGACCGCAACATTGATGTGCACACCACACTGATCGATCAGGTAATGACCGTGCATGGCAAGACGGCTCGCGCCGAGATGCTGGCGGCAGAAGCCCTGAAGATCATGGAGGACCACAAGATCAGCGCCCTGGTGGTCGTGGACAAGGACGAGCGCCCGACCGGCGCCCTGAACATGCACGACCTGCTGCGCGCCGGCGTGATGTAAAGGAGAACGAACCGATGACTGAAGATCTCATGCAACGCGGCAAGGCGATCAAACTGGCCGTTTTCGACGTCGACGGCGTACTGACCGATGGCCGCCTGTACTTTCTTGAAGATGGCAGCGAATTCAAGACCTTCAATACCCTGGATGGCCAAGGCATCAAGATGCTCATGGCCTCGGGCGTAACCACGGCGATCATCAGCGGACGCAAGACTCCGGTCGTCGAGCGCCGGGCGAAAAACCTCGGTATCCCTCATCTTTACCAGGGCCGTGAAGACAAATTGGTCGTACTCGACGGCCTGCTCGCCGAACTGGGCCTAAGCTATGAACAAGTCGCCTATCTGGGTGACGACCTGCCCGACCTGCCGGTAATCCGCCGGGTAGGCCTGGGGATGGCCGTAGCCAACGCCGCACCGTTCGTTCGCCAGCACGCCCACGGCGTAACCCTGGCACGCGGTGGCGAAGGTGCCGCACGCGAGTTCTGTGAACTGATCATGCACGCCCAGGGCACCCTGGACGCTGCCAACGCCAACTACCTTTAAGGCTGCCCATGTTCAGCAAGAAAGCCCGCAATATCGCGCTGCTCGCGGTTGTTGCCGCCCTGCTCGCGGCAATCGGCTACTGGAATGTCAGCCCTGAAAGCTTCCTCGACAAGCCAGTCGCCCAGGTCGACGAAAGTGCCATCGATTATTACGCGATCAACGCGCATAGCGTGCAGTTCATGCCTGATGGCAAGCTGCAATACGAGATGACCGCCGACAAGGTCGAGCACCTGAGGGCCAGTGAAGTCACCCTGCTGACCACCCCCGACCTGCACATGTACCGCGGCACCGAATACCCTTGGCATGTGCAGAGCGAACGCGCAGAGGTCAACCCGGATGGTACCGAGGTCGAGCTGATCGAGAAGGTCCGCGTGCAACGCATCGACGAAAAGCAGCGTGAATTGATCGTTACCAGCTCGCGCATGACCGTATTCCCGCAGAAGCAATATGCGCAGACCGAGCAAGCCGTTAGAATCGACGGCGCCGGTGGCACGACTACGGGTAAAGGAATGAAAGCGTATTTGAAAGAAGGCAAGATGGACTTGCTCTCTAACGTAAGAGGACAGTATGAGGCTCGTTAAAACCCTCCCCCTTTTGCTCAGCCTGAGCGCAGCACTGGGAAGCGCGAGCGCCTTCGCCCTGCCGACCGACCGTGACCAGCCTATCCGCATCCAGGCCGACAACGCGCACCTGGACGACAAGCAGGGCGTGGCCACCTATACCGGCGATGTGATCATCACCCAGGGCTCGATGATGATCAAAGGCAATACCGTGACCATGACCCGTGCCGCCAATGGCGACATCGATGTGGTGACGTCGGTGGGCAACCTGGCCTACTTCGAGCAACAGCAGAGCACGGCCAAGCCCGACAAGATGAAAGGCTGGGCGGTGACCATCCAGTACCAGGCGCAGAAAGACACGGTGATCCTCACCGACCGCGCCAAGGTCGAGAACGAAGGCAACACCACCGAAGGCGAGAAGATCGTCTACAACACCAAGACCCAGGTTGCGACCGCTGGTCGTGGCGGCAACGTGACTCAACCACGTCAGCGCATCGACATGGTGATCCAGCCGAAGAAGAAGGCCGAGTAAATGGCAACCCTCAAAGCCCAGCACCTGGCCAAGAGCTACAAGGGGCGGCAAGTCGTGCGTGATGTCAGCCTGTCGATCGACAGCGGGCAGATCGTCGGCCTGCTCGGCCCCAACGGCGCCGGCAAGACCACTTGCTTCTACATGATCGTTGGGCTGGTCCAGGCCGATCAGGGGCGCGTACTGATCGACAGCCTCGATGTCAGTCACCAGCCCATGCACGGCCGCGCCCGCGCCGGTATCGGCTACCTGCCGCAGGAAGCCTCGATCTTCCGCAAGCTATCGGTAGCCGACAACATCATGGCCATTCTCGAGACCCGCAAGGACATCGACCGCGAAGGCCGGCGCAAAGAGCTGGAAAGCCTGCTGCAGGAGTTCCACATCAGCCATATCCGCGACAACCTCGGCATGAGCCTTTCCGGTGGTGAACGCCGCCGCGTCGAAATTGCCCGCGCCCTGGCGACCGCACCGAAGTTCATCCTGCTGGACGAACCGTTTGCCGGCGTCGACCCGATTTCCGTGGGCGACATCAAGCAGATCATCCATCACCTCAAGGCCAAGGGGATCGGTGTACTGATTACCGACCACAACGTCCGTGAAACCCTGGACATCTGCGAGACCGCCTACATCGTCAACGATGGCCGACTGATCGCTGAAGGGGACGCCGAGACCATCCTGGCCAACGACCTGGTCAAGGAAGTCTACCTGGGCCACGAGTTCCGGCTCTGACCCTCGGGACGTGCCTGGAGCACTGGCATTAATGCCCTGCAGGGGCTTAAGTTGTTACAGTGCTCTAGGCAAACGCTACAATTTGAGGCATAAATCTTGCTTGAATTTGGCGCTTTGGCGCCCTCGTGTAGTGGATGGCGCATGCGCGCCGGCGAACAAGGTATTAAGCCCCTGCCATGAAACCATCGCTCGTCCTAAAAATGGGCCAGCAACTGACGATGACCCCGCAGTTGCAACAGGCCATCCGCCTCCTTCAGCTTTCCACCCTGGACCTCCAGCAGGAAATCCAGGAAGCGCTGGAGTCCAACCCGATGCTCGAACGTCAGGAAGACGGCGACGACTTCGACAACAGCGATCCGATGGCGGACAACGTCGAGAACAAGCCGGCCGCCGAAGTCCCGGACAACAGCTTCCAGGAAAGCACCGCCAGTGCCGAAACCCTGGAAGACGGTGAGTGGAACGAGCGAATCCCCAACGAGCTTCCGGTCGATACCGCCTGGGAAGACATCTACCAGACCAGCGCCAGCAGCCTGCCCAGCAATGATGACGACGAGTGGGACTTCACCACCCGCACATCGGCCGGCGAAAGCCTGCAGAGCCACCTGCTGTGGCAGTTGAACCTGGCACCGATGTCCGATACCGACCGCCTGATCGCCGTCACCCTTATCGACAGCATCAACGGCCAGGGCTACCTCGAAGATACCCTGGAAGAAATCTGCGCAGGCTTCGACCCGGAGCTGGATATCGAGCTTGACGAGGTCGAGGCGGTGCTGCACCGCATCCAGCAGTTCGAGCCAGCCGGCGTCGGCGCCCGCAGCCTGGGCGAGTGCCTGTTGCTGCAATTGCGCCAGTTGCCCGCCAGCACGCCCTGGATGAGCGAGGCCCAGCGCCTGGTCACCGACTTCATCGACCTGCTCGGCAGCCGCGACTACAGCCAGCTGATGCGCCGCATGAAGCTCAAGGAAGACGAACTGCGCCAGGTGATCGAGCTGGTGCAGAGCCTCAACCCGCGGCCCGGTTCACAGATCGAGTCGAGCGAACCGGAATACGTGGTTCCCGACGTGATCGTGCGCAAGGACAGCGACCGCTGGCTGGTCGAGCTGAACCAGGAAGCGATCCCGCGCCTGAGGGTCAACCCGCAGTATGCCGGCTTCGTTCGCCGCGCCGATACCAGCGCCGACAACACCTTCATGCGCAACCAGTTGCAAGAGGCGCGCTGGTTCATCAAGAGCCTGCAAAGCCGCAACGAAACGCTGATGAAGGTCGCCACGCAGATCGTCGAACACCAGCGCGGCTTCCTCGACCACGGCGACGAAGCAATGAAGCCGCTGGTCCTGCATGACATCGCCGAAGCGGTGGGTATGCATGAGTCGACCATTTCGCGGGTGACCACGCAGAAATACATGCACACCCCGCGTGGCATCTACGAACTGAAATACTTTTTCTCCAGCCACGTCAGCACCGCCGAAGGCGGAGAATGCTCGTCTACGGCGATCCGCGCGATCATCAAGAAACTGGTTGCTGCGGAAAATCAGAAAAAGCCATTGAGTGACAGCAAGATCGCTGGTTTACTGGAGGCACAAGGCATCCAGGTAGCCCGTCGCACCGTCGCCAAGTACCGCGAGTCCCTCGGCATCGCACCGTCGAGCGAGCGCAAGCGACTGATGTAGCCCCCGGATGTGCCACAGCGTTTGTGGGGCAGGTGCAATACCTGCCTCTTTATGCACGGGCAACAAAGGAGAAGCTGTATGCAAGTCAATATCAGTGGACAGCATGTAGAAGTCACCCAGCCACTGCGCGATTACGTGCTTGAAAAGCTCGCTCGGGTGGAAAGTCACTTCGACAAGATCACCAACGTGCAGGTCATCATGAAGGTCGAGAAGCTGCAGCAGAAGGTCGAGGCGACCCTGCAGATTCCCGGCGGTGAAGTGGTTGCCAACGCGGAACACGAAGACATGTATGCAGCGATCGACGCCTTGGCCGACAAGCTCGACCGCCAACTGAAAAAACACAAGGAAAAACAGCAAAGCCTGCTGCAAGGTGCAGCTGCGCGCTGATCCCTCTCATCCATGATCCGACTTGAAACCATCCTGACCCCCGGCCGTTCCCTGGTGAACGTGCCGGGCGGCAGTAAGAAGCGCGCCCTGGAAAAGGTCGCCAACCTGATTGCCGAGCAAGTACCTGAGCTTGCGATGCAAGACGTCTTTGAAAAGCTCATCGCTCGCGAAAAACTGGGCTCGACCGGCTTTGGCAATGGCATTGCCATCCCCCACTGCCGGCTTGAAGGCTGCGCTTCCCCGGTGAGTGCCCTGCTGCACCTGGATGCGCCGATCGACTATGACGCCATCGATGGTGCTCCGGTGGATCTGCTGTTCGTCCTGCTGGTACCAGAGGCGGCCACCGATGCCCATCTTGAACTGCTGCGCCAGATCGCCAGCATGCTCGATCGCAAGGAGGTCCGCGATAGACTGCGTGCCGCCGGTGGCAGCGAGGCACTGTACCAGGTTGTCCTGGACGCACAGAACGAGCACTGAACATGCGCCTGATCATCGTCAGCGGCCGGTCTGGCTCCGGCAAAAGCACCGCCCTCGATGTCCTGGAAGACAACGGCTTTTACGTCATCGACAACCTCCCGGCCGGGCTTCTGCCACAGCTGGCCGAGAACGCGTTGATCAATACTGAACTGCTGCAACCTAAAGTGGCGGTTTCGATCGATGCACGCAACCTGCCCAGCCACCTGTCGCGCTTCCCCGAGCTGTTGGAGGAGGCCCGTGGGCGCCACATTCAGTGCGATGTGCTGTTTCTCGATGCCGACGAAGACACGCTGCTCAAGCGCTTCTCGGAAACCCGCCGTCGCCATCCGCTGACCAACGCCGACCGTTCGCTGGCCGAAGCCATCCGCGTCGAAAGCGAACTGTTGGGGCCGATTGCCGACCTTGCCGACCTGAAAATCGATACCACCAGCCTCAACCTTTACCAGCTGCGCGATTCAATCAAGCTGCGCCTGCTCAACCAGCCTGAGCCTGGCACCGCCTTTCTGGTCGAGTCGTTCGGCTTCAAGCGCGGGATGCCGGTCGATGCCGACCTGGTGTTCGACGTACGCTGCCTGCCCAACCCCTACTGGAAACCGGAGCTGCGCGAACATTCCGGCCTGGAGCAGCCAGTCATCGACTACCTTGCTGCACAGCCGGAGGTCGAAGAGATGTTTAACGACATCTCCAGCTACCTGCTCAAATGGCTGCCACGCTTTGCCGCAAGCAACCGCGCCTATGTCACCATCGCCATTGGCTGCACTGGAGGCCATCATCGCTCGGTCTACATCACCGAGCGCCTCGGCCAGCTGTTGCAGCAATCCCTGAAAAACGTCCAGGTCCGCCACCGCGACCTCTAGCCCACAGGATCCACCGCACGATGCCCGCCCGCGAAATCACCATCATCAACAAGCTGGGCCTGCATGCCCGGGCGGCAGCCAAGTTCGTCGGCGTGGCCGGCAAATACCCCTGCCAGGTCCGCATCGGCCGCGCGCCCGACAAGCTGATCGACGGCAAGAGCATCATGGCGGTGATGATGCTGGCGGCAGGCAAGGGCACCCAGGTGCACCTGATGACCGAGGGCGAGCAGGATGACGAAGCCCTGGAAGCGCTGGTGGCGCTGATCAACAACTACTTCGACGAAGGTGAATGAAGGCCGCTGGGGCCCGGCCAGGCCGGAGGCGGCACCAATCAGCAATGCCTTGAACCGTGCCGCCCTGCCAGCACCAGCGGTATCACCAGTCCAGCCAGGCGATACCGCGGGCCAGCAGCAACGCCGTGCCGGCGATTAACAGCAAGCCGCCCAGCGCCAGCCGGAGGGCGTGTTCCCACAAGTCCAGGCCCAATGGCGATCAAATGCCACCAGCGGTGAGTTTTTCCGGGTCCAGCAGTGCTTCGAGCTGATCACGCGACAGGTCGGTATGTTCCAGTGCTACATCGATGATCGGGCGGCCCTGCTGGTAAGCGGTCTTGGCGATTTCGGCGGCCTTGAGGTAGCCGATGATCGGGTTCAGCGCGGTGACGAGGATCGGGTTGCGCGCCAAGGCTTCCTTGAGCTTGCCCTCGTTTACCTTGAAGCTGGCAATCGCCTTGTCGGCCAGCAGGCGGCTGGCGTTGGCCATCAGCTCGATGCTCTCCAGTAAGTTGCGGGCGATCACCGGCAGCATCACGTTCAACTCGAAGTTGCCCGATTGCCCGGCCACAGCGATGGTGGCGTCATTACCAATGACCTGGGCGGCGACCATGGCAGTGGCTTCCGGGATGACCGGGTTGACCTTGCCCGGCATGATCGACGAACCCGGCTGCAGGCCCTGCAGCTCGATTTCGCCCAGGCCAGCCAAGGGGCCTGAGTTCATCCAGCGCAGGTCGTTGGCAATCTTCATCAGCGCCACGGCGGTGGTCTTGAGCTGGCCAGACAGCGCCACGGCGGTGTCCTGGGAGCCGATCAGCGCGAACAGGTTATGGCCAGGGGTGAACTCAACGTTGGTAAGCCCGCTCAGTTGGCGCGCAAAGCCGGCGGCGAACTGTGGGTGGGCGTTGATCCCGGTACCCACTGCGGTGCCACCCTGGGCCAATGCCTGCAGGCTCGGCAGGGTCGCTTCGAGATGTGCTCTGGCGCCATTGACCTGCGCAGCCCAGCCATCGAGCACCTGGCTCATGCGCACTGGCATGGCGTCCATCAGATGGGTGCGGCCGGTCTTTACATACTGATGCACCTGGCGTGACTTGGCCTCGATCACCTGAACGAGGTGGCTCAACGCCGGCAGCAGTTGCTCATGCAGCGCCAGCGCGGCGCTGACATGAATGGTGGTGGGGATGATGTCGTTGCTGCTCTGGCCACAGTTGACGTGGTCATTGGCATTGACCGGCTCACCGAGCACCCGGCTGGCCAAGGTGGCGATCACCTCGTTCGCGTTCATGTTCGAGCTGGTCCCCGAGCCGGTCTGGAACACATCCACCGGAAAGTGCTGGATGAAATCTGCGCCCAGCAATTGCTCGACCGCCTCGACGATGGCCTGGCCCTGCCCTGGCGACAGCTGCTCCAGCTCGATGTTGGCCCGGGCCGCAGCGGCCTTGGCCAGCAACAAGGCGCGGATGAACTGGGCGGGCATGCGCTGGCCGCTGATCGGAAAGTTATCTACCGCGCGCTGGGTCTGCGCGCCATACAGGGCCCTGGCCGGCACCTGCAGCTCGCCCATGCTGTCACGCTCGATACGGGTATCACTCATGTTCAAATCCTTGCATCAGTTCATCGGGAGAAATCGACGGCAGCAGCCGGCAGTTGGCCAGCTGCAAGGCATAAGGCTGCCAGCGCAGGTTCCCCTCGTGGCGATCGAGGTTGCGCAGGTCCAGCAACGGTCGCCAGGCCTGGTCCAGGCACAGGCAGCGCCAATGCCACGGCAACATGCGGTCGCAGGCGGTATCCAGCAGCAGGCGGAAGGAGGTCAGCGCCACGGTCCATGGCGAAGTTTCGGTGCAGCACACCAGGTAACGGCCTTCGGCCAGGTAGTGCTCGATCAGGCGCGGCTCATCAGGTTCGAGGGCGCAGCGGATCCGCCGGCTGAGCCAGCGCCAGTTTTCCAGGTAAGGCAGTTCGCGCAGGACGGGTTTCATGAACATCATCGCCAAGTTGCAAGATAATGATATTCATTATTGATTGATAAACAGAATCAATTCAAGCATCAGCCCAGCAAAGAAAAACCCGGCACGATGGCCGGGCTTAATTGACGCTGGGCATTCCTGCCCCGATGTCAGCTACCAGCGACCGTCATTCGCTCGATCAGGACCGACCCCGTGTGAATATTGCTACGGGTTTCGAGATCACAGCCAACTGCAACAATTTGCTGGAACATGTCTTTCATATTGCCGGCGATCGTCACTTCCTGTACGGCATGTTGAATCTCGCCGTTCTCGATCCAGAAGCCCGCCGCACCCCGCGAGTAGTCGCCAGTCACCATGTTCAGCCCATGGCCCATCAGCTCGGTCACCAGCAGGCCACGGCCCATGCGCCGGATCAGCGCCGCCTGGTCTTCGACGCCGTGAGTGACATACAGGTTGTGCACGCCCCCGGCGTTGGCAGTGCTTGGCAAGCCGAGCTTACGTCCGGAGTAGGTACCCAGCAGGTACGACACCAGCTCGCCTTTATCGACGAACGGCTTCGCGTAGGTCGCCAGGCCGTCACCGTCGAATGCGGCGCTGCCCAGCGCGCGAGGAATGTGGGGGCGCTCGTCGAGTGTCAGCCAGGACGGGAACAGGCGCTGTCCGATAGCGCCATCGAGGAACGACGACTTGCGGTACAGGTTGCCGCCCGAGATGGCCGACAGGAAACTGCCGAACAGGCCACCCGCCAGCTCGGCGGAAAACAGCACGGGCACTTCACAGGTCGGCACCGGCCGCGCACCAAGTCGGCTGGCTGCGCGCTGCGCGGCGCGCACGCCGATGCTGCGCGGGTCGGCCAGCATGTGGCCCTGGCGGTTCACGTCATACCAGTAGTCACGCTGCATCTGGCCTTCGCCTTCAGCGATCATCACGCAGCTCAGGCTGTGCCGGGTCGAGGCGTAGCCACCGATGAAGCCGTGGCTGTTGCCGTACACGCGGCAACCCTGGTGAGTGTTCAGGGTGGTGCCATCGGCATTGAGGATCCGCGTGTCAGCGTCGAATGCCGCCGCCTCGCAGGCCTGCGCCATCTCGATGGCCTTCTCCGGCTCGATGTCCCAGTCGTGATAGAGGTCGAGGTCGGGGATTTCGCGGGCCATCAGCGCGGCATCAGCCAGCCCTGAGCACTCGTCCTCGGAGGTGTGTTTGGCAATCGCCAGAGCAGCGGCCACGGTTTCCCGGATGGCATCCGGGCCACTGGCCGAAGTGCTGGCCGAGCCCTTGCGCTGGCCTACATAGAGGGTGATGCCGAAGCCCTGGTCGCGGTTGAATTCGACCGTCTCGACCTCGCGCTGACGCACCGTGGTGGACAGGCCCTGCTCCAGCGACACCGCCACTTCGCAGGCACTGGCGCCTTGCTTGCGTGCTTCTGCAATGATCGCCTCGACCTGCTCTTGCAACGCTGGCAGGTCCTTGGGGCCTACGCTCTGGACTGCACTCATGGTTTTCTCCACTCAAATTCTGCGTTCGGCGAGGGTCATTCTACGACCGGGCACGGACAAGCGGCCCCCGACTGGTTATCATGGCGGCGATTTCTAGCGGACTGCCACCATGGTTGATTCATACGACGACGCCTTCGACGGCGAAAAAAGCAAAACCCAGATCAAGCGCGAACTGCATGCGCTGGTCGAACTCGGCGAACGCCTGACCACGGTCAAGGCCGACACCCTGGCGCGCCTGCCGCTCACCGACGAGCTGCGCAAGGCCCTGGCCGACGCCAGCAAGCACACCGCCCACGGCGCACGCAAACGCCACATGTCGTTCGTCGGCAAGCTGATGCGCGACCAGGACCTGGACGCCATCCACGCCGTGCTCGAGCAGATCGACAGCTCCAGCCGCCAGTACAACGAGCGCTTCCACAACCTGGAACGCTGGCGCGACCGCCTGATCGACGGTAACGATGAAGACCTCGAGCGTTTCGTCAACGAATACCCCGAGACCGATCGCCAGCAACTGCGCTCGCTGATTCGTCATGCCCAGCACGAAAAGGCGCGGAACAAACCGCCTGCCGCTGCGCGCAAGGTGTTCAAATACATCCGCGATCTCGACGAGATGCAGCGCGGGCTGCGCTGACTGCCGACAGCGGGCTCCTGTAGGAGCGGCCTTGCGTCGCGAAAGGGTTGCGGAGCAGCCCCAGCCATTTCTGCTGTATCGCTGAAATCCCGGGGCCGCTCTGCGGCCCTTTCGCGACACGAGACCGCTCCTGCAGGCAGCCCGCATCCTCAAGCGCCAGTACCGCCCACGGTAATCGCATCGAGCTTCAAGGTCGGCTGCCCGACGCCTACCGGCACCGATTGGCCGTCTTTGCCACACGTCCCCACCCCACTGTCCAGCGCCAGGTCGTTACCGACCATCGACACCCGGCTCATGGCCTCCGGCCCGTTGCCGATCAGGGTCGCGCCTTTCACCGGGGCGGTGATCTTGCCGTCTTCGATCAGGTAGGCTTCGCTGGTCGAGAATACGAACTTGCCACTGGTGATATCGACCTGGCCACCACCGAGGTTGGCGCAGTAGATACCCTTCTTCACCGAAGCAATGATTTCTTGTGGATCGCTCTTGCCGGCCCGCATGTAGGTGTTGGTCATGCGCGGCATCGGCAGGTGCGCATAAGACTCGCGGCGACCGTTGCCGGTAACCGCCATGCCCATCAGGCGTGCATTGAGCTTGTCCTGCATGTAGCCCTTGAGGATGCCGTTCTCGATCAACGTGGTGCATTCGGTCGGCGTGCCTTCGTCATCGACACTCAATGAGCCGCGGCGCCCCTCGAGGGTGCCGTCGTCGACGATGGTGCACAGGGGCGAAGCCACCTTCTCGCCGATCCGCCCACTGAATGCCGAGCTGCCTTTGCGGTTGAAGTCGCCTTCCAGGCCATGGCCGACCGCTTCATGCAGCAGCACGCCCGACCAGCCGGACCCCAGTACCACTGGCAAGGTACCGGCCGGGGCCGGGATGGCTTCGAGGTTCACCAGTGCCTGGCGCAGCGCTTCGCGGGCATAGCCCATGACGCGGTCTTCAGTGAAGAAGCGGTAGTCGGTACGCCCACCGCCCCCCTGCCCGCCACGCTCGCGGCGGCCATTCTGCTCGACGATGACGCTGACGTTGAAACGCACCAGCGGGCGCACATCAGCGGCCAGGCTACCGTCGGCGGCGGCAATCAGGATGCGCTCCCAGACGCCGGCCATGCTTACGCTGACCTGCTGGATTCGCGGATCGAGGGCACGGGTGGCCGCATCCACACGCTTGAGCAGCTCGACCTTCTCGGCACGGCTGAGCACATCCAGCGGATTGTCCGGCGCATACAGCGCCGTCACGTCCTGGCTGCGGAACGCCTGGACCGTGCCGTTCTGGCCGGCGCGGGAAATCGAGCGGGCCGCACGGGCCGCCGAGGTCAGCGCTTCGAGGTTGATGGCATTGCTGTAGGCGAAGCCGGTCTTCTCACCGGACTGGGCACGCACACCGACACCCTGGTCCAGATTGAAGCTGCCTTCTTTGACGATGCCGTCCTCCAGTGCCCAGGTTTCCGAGATCTGCCCCTGGAAATACAGGTCCGCCGCATCGATGCCGGGGCCTGCCAGCTCGCCCAGCACGCTCTGCAGGCTGTCGAGGGTGAGTCCGCCCGGGGCCAGGAGTTGCTCGCTGACGGTGGATAACATCTGGCTCATAGTCACTCCGAGGTGTGCGCAGGCCGCAAGGCGTCCTGCGAGAAAAAGCGCCGGTGCGTGGTTACCGGCATGCGCGCCCGAATGGACGCCTGTTCATCAATGTCACGCTCGGCGAGCAAAACCGCTTCGCCTTGCGCCTGTTCTGCGACGATCCGCCCCCAAGGGTCGACGATCGCGGCGTGGCCGTGGGTTTCCCGCGGGCCTGGATGGGTACCGCCTTGAGCTGCCGCCAAAACATAGCACTGGGTTTCAATGGCCCGGGCGCGGATCAGAACTTCCCAATGCGCTGCGCCTGTGACCGCAGTAAAGGCAGCCGGTGCCGTGATCAACTCCGCGCCTGCGCTGCGCAAGGCGCTGTACAGCTCGGGGAAGCGCAGGTCGTAACACACGCTGAGCCCCAATCGGCCTAGCGGCGTATCGGCCACCACCACCTGCGCACCATGGGCATAGTCATCCGACTCGCGGTAGCGACCACGGTTGTCAGCCACATCCACGTCGAACAGATGCAGCTTGTCATAGCGCGCCACCACTTCGCCGTGTTCGTCGATGAGCAGCGAACAGGCATGGGCCTTGGCTTCAGGCTGGCCTTGTGGTGGCAGCGGCAAGGTACCGGCAACAATCCATAATCTGAGGTCACGTGCGGTACGTTTCAACCACGGCAGGATCGGGCCTTCGCCCATGGCTTCGGCGCGGCCGATGGCGGCGGCATCCTTGCGGCCCATTGCCGCGAAGTTTTCCGGCAGCACCGCCAACCGAGCGCCGCCCAGGGCTGCCTGTTCGAGCAAGGCGCCTGCACGTTGCAGGTTGGCCAGCACATCGTCCTGGCTGACCATCTGGATGACCGCTGCCTTCATGGGCACTCCTGCAATTATTTATCGAACGGTTTCACAAACGTGATTTTAGGCTCTTTCACCGGCCCTTCGACGCGATAGTGCACACTGGCAAAACGCGACACACGGTCGCCGATCAGCCGGTCGACCAGGAACAGCGCGCCCCCGACCGCAGGCGCACCGACAATCAACGCGGCCAGTGGCAGGTTGTTGGTCACCGGCAGGGTCACCTGCAGGTTGGCAGCGACCCGATCGCGCACCAGGTCGAGGGTGCCATCGAGCTCAAAGTTGCTCGACGGCCCGGTCACGCTGATTGGCTCGCGGGTCACGTAGACGCCGCTACTGGCCACCAGCAGGCCCTTGACCCGGTCATAGGCCAGGCCCTTGTCGAACAGGTCGGAGAAGTCCAGGCGCAGGCGCCGGCCAATCGAGTTGAAGTTAAGCAGGCCGAACACGCGCAGGGCCTGTGCGCCACCCTCCACCTCGACGAACTGACCGCTGCGCAAGGCCGCATCCATGCTGCCAGAGAAGCGCTTGAGGCCGACCCAGGCGGGCGAACCCGGCCAACGGCCATCCACATCCAGGCGGAAATCGCGACTGGTCACGGTCGGGGCGAACCCCCAGGCCTTGAGCACATCGGCGAGGTTCTTGCCATCGAGCCGGCCTTTGTACCAGCTGCTGGTAGCCCCCGTTTCACCTTCCCAACCGCCACTGCCATCGACATGCAAGCCTTTGAAGTCAAGGTCGATGTCTTGCGCAGCCACGCCCCGAGCGGTGGGGCGCAACTTCAGCGCGACATTGCCGAACAGGTCGTCGCCGCGGTACAGC